>CAZCRQ010000010.1:9694-23515 GCA_964501095.1 uncultured bacterium
CATTCTCGGACAGTCTGGACTTATGAGAATCGTGATAATAGGTATTTCGGTGATACTCCAACACTGCCAGCTTGCCCTCGTTGATGCTTTGCCATAAATTCAAGCGACTAAAGCCTATAATCCAAAACCTTAATGGTATAGCTATGAAACGAAGAATATCGATATTCTTTTCACAATCACGTATCCTGATATGTGGATTTTGTCTTTTCTGGGTACTCAGTTGTACAGCGCAAACACCTGTCCCCTTCGATGTGGTATTCACCGGCAATCTGATGTCCTATGTAACGCCGTGTAAATGCCCGGGTTCACCCTTGGGTGGGCTTTCACGCTTTTCTACGGCGTTGAAAAATCAGCAGATAAATCCAGAGACCCTACTGATATTGGACACGGGTAACTTCTCCTGTCCAAATGACATCCATCCGACGGAAAAGAATGAACGCATTCTCGCGGGATTCGAGAAATTAGGTGTAAAAGCGGTTTCAATCGGCTATCGAGACCTGCGGCGTCCGCTCAGTGAATTGCAGGATCTGGGTGCGCGCCATCAAATTCCATTTGTCTCAGCAAATCTAATCGATGAACAAACAAACGAGCACCCTTTTCCCACTTATCGCATCCTTAACGTCGGGAAAATTCAAACAATGAAGGTGGGAGTGATCGGAGTGGTTCAAGGTGGAGAATTTCGCAAATTATCACCTGAGATCGGCGCCAGGCTGGAAGAACCAATCGATGCGATCAAACGCGAACTGGCGGCTTTGGAAGGATCTGTCATGTTCACCATCCTCTTGACGGATGCTGATCGTGAAACGATTGCCGCCTGGATCGAACAGCTTGGTGAAGTGAAGATCGATCTGATTCTAACCAGTTCCAATCGGACTCATCGTCAAAATAAGGTTACAATCCAGAATATCCCGATGTTTGCCTCCGGCAGGCAGGGAAAGTACCTGGATCGAATCATTATCCGTCCAAACAATTCAGGCGCCTGGGAGATCAAGCGGGAAGACACCAAGCTGGAAGAAAGTCTAGGTGATGATTTGGAGATGCTGCATTATTTGAAAACGGTCACTCAGCTTTTAGGTTTGGATGATATGTGAATTTTATTATAAGGAATATCATATACTACTTGAACGCGAATTAAAGTGTATAAATCTCTAAAAAGACGTTAGAGAACTTTAAGTAGATAATAACTTGTCCAACCTGAGCGAGATTTATCCGTAAATTAAGATTTTTCACCTATTCAAAATAACATTCCCTGGAGGAAATTGCGGGAACCAAGCAAAAACAAATAAAGAAGCTAATCGAAATCGCAGCCGCCGCGCGGGGAAAGGCTCAAGCACGCTATTCCAATTTTGCTGTTGGCGCCGCGTTAGAGGATGCTGAAGGCAGAATTTTTTCCGGATGCAATATCGAGTCTTCAAGTTTTGGCTTGACAATATGCGCTGAGCGGGTGGCGTTGGTGAAGGCTTTATCGGAAGGTTCACACCAGTTTAAACGTCTGGTGATTGCGACGGAGGGAGAGGGTATTATTTATCCCTGCGGTGCCTGCCGTCAGTTGCTCCATGATTACGCACCAGACATCGAAGTGATTCTTTATCATTCGATCGACGGCTCTTCCAAAACAATGAACATGAAAGAGTTATTACCTTATCCCTTCGGCGAGGAAGATTTGCGACGAGGGCGTCTATGAAACCGGTGACGGTAATCGGCATCAGCGGCGGCACGTGCAGTGGAAAAACATTGGTCGCAAAACGGATAGTGGAACAGGTCGGTGAAGATAATGTCCTGATCTGTAACCAGGACAATTACTATCGCGACTTGCGGGATTTAAATTCCGAAGAACGCGCCAATTGGAATTTCGATCGTCCCGAAGCTATTGACCGTCCTCTATTTTACCAGCTGATGACCGAATTGGCGAATGGCAAGTCGGTTGACGAACCGATATATGATTTTGTCAATCATGTCCGAACTGCCAAAACCAGGCGTCTTGATCCAAAACCAGTTTTAATCATCGAAGGGATACTGGTGCTGAATGATTCGGTAATCCGTGATCTATTGGATTTCAAGATTTATGTGGATGAGGATTCGGATATCCGGCTGGCGCGTCGTATTCAACGAGATGAAATGGAACGAGGGAGAAGCGCCAACAGCGTGCTGGATCAGTACCTGAATACGGTTCGTCCGATGCACTTGAAATATGTCGAACCATCGAAGTTGTATGCCGACATCATCATTCCGGGTGGAGGAGAAAATCTTGCCGCAATTGGTGTTCTCGCCAACCATATCAAAACACTTCTGGCTCAATAATTTTTAATGGAGATAGACTTATGCTCACCATTCTACCGGAACGTCGCGGATGGGTGGAAGTAATCTGCGGATGTATGTTTTCAGGGAAAACTGAAGAGTTGATCCGTCGCCTGCGTCGCGCCCAGATCGCGAAACAATCTGTTGTCGTCTTCAAACCGGCGATCGATGACCGATACAACAGCGCCGACATAGTCAGCCATAGTATGATGGCGATCCCCTCGATTCCAGTCGAGGATTCACGTCAGATTGCCGAACTCGCCGGCGATCATCAGGTGATTGGAATCGATGAAGCTCAATTTATCCGTGGAGACCTGGTGCGCACAGTGCGCGAACTTGCCGATGGGGGGAAACGAGTTATTGTCGCTGGATTGGACACCGACTACCGCGGAGTGCCTTTTGAACCGGTACCGGAATTGATGTGCGAAGCGGAGACGGTGACAAAACTGGTGGCTGTTTGTCACCGTTGCGGCGCTCCCGCGCATCGGACGCAACGCATCGGCGGGGGAAGTGAACGTATCCTGGTCGGTGGGGATCATTTTTATGAAGCACGTTGTCGCGAATGCTGGCAGCCGCCCGATGATGCCGGAATACCTCGCGGACAGATTCGGCTGTTTGAAAGTAAAGGGTAATACCTTGGAACGATTTGTCGGAGTCCTGGGTGTATTTGCCTTGATGGCGATCGCTTATGCTATATCAAACAACCGTCGTGCGATCAACTGGCATACAGTGACGGTTGGAGTCGGTTTACAGGTAATTTTCGCCCTGATTGTCTTGAAAACTACACCGGGGCAATGGCTCTTTCAGGGAGCAAGATTACTCATTGTGAAACTTCTTACTTTCGCCGACTATGGCGCATACTTTATTTTCAGTGGATTATATCTCTGCAATCCGGAAATCGCTGAATCATTAAAAAGTGAAATTCCCCCGGGAGGATTGACTCAGGGATTTCAAGTGTGGGACCCCTTGAAGGAATCATTCATTTCATTAGGGACAATTTTCGGCTTGCATGTTCTACCGACAATCATCTTTTTTGCCTCGCTGATGGGCATCCTCTACTACCTCGGGATTATGCAACTAATAATCAAGGGTCTCGCCTGGGTGATGAAATCGACCATGAACACCGGTGGAGCGGAATCGCTCTCGGTGGCGGGCAATATCTTTGTCGGGCAGACTGAAGCTCCATTTTTAGTCAGACCCTTCCTGGCAAGGATGACCAACAGCGAGTTGATGGCGGTGATGACTGGGGGATTTGCCACCGTTGCGGGTGGAGTCATGGCGGCGTATGTACGTTTTGGCATCGATGCTGGTCACCTGATGGCGGCTTCGGTGATGAGCGCCCCAGCGGCGCTGGTCATGGCGAAACTCGTCATTCCCGAAGTTGATAAAGTCGAAACGACCGGTTTAATCACTTCCGAGATTGGAAAAACTTCGGCGAACATTCTCGATGCGGCAGCGGGAGGAGCTTCGGATGGGCTGAAACTAGCGGTCAATGTCGCTGCTATGCTGATCGCTTTCATCGCCCTGATCGCTATGTTGAACTGGTTTTTAAGCTTGATTGGCGGTCTGGTCGGAGTTGAACATCTCTCCTTAAAAATGATCCTCGGTTACCTTTTCTCGCCGATTGCCTTTCTACTGGGAATTCAGCCCAAAGAGGTTCTTGAAGTCGGTTTCCTTCTGGGGACAAAGATCAGCATCAACGAATTTGTCGCCTACGTTGACTTGGCTTCCCTGAAAGAGCAACTCTCGCCGCGCAGCTTCATCATTGCGACTTATGCTCTCTGTGGTTTCGCCAATTTCGGTTCCATCGCCATTCAAATCGGGGGCATCTCGGCTCTGGTGCCCAGTAGGAGAAATGACCTGGCACGTCTGGGATTACGCGCCATGATCGCCGGAGCGCTGGCAAGCTGGCAAACCGCAGCGATCGCGGGGATTTTGCTATAATAAGGATTTTTTCCTTAAAAACTCTCTGAGAGGAGCACCACTGCTCCTATTCTAATTGTAAGTATATAATCATCAGTTCTAAACTTCATATATTGCCTGTATACAGAAGTAAAACGAGCATTATTTTAAGGAGCTACTAAAAATGAGATCTAATCTTCATTTTTTAAATGATTATTTAGATATTAGTCGCGATCAAGGAATTCAATTTTTGAAAGAATACGATAATGGTAGAAAAGCTAGTTTTACATATTCTGCTATTATAATCGTAAAATATCTAATGAGTTTGGGGATCACTAAGGAATTCTCACGTATCTTCGATGACTTAAATAAAGAGCTAAATGAAAATTTTAAGAGAAGGAATTTCCAAAGGCCGAACCAACCAAAGCGTGAATTTAAATGGAGAAAATAATGGATTCAAAACGACTGGAGAAAAATGATTCTGATTTTAAAGCATTTAATGAAGAATCTTCAAATTCGTCAGATGAACTTCGTTCACCTGATAATCGTTCCCAACTCGATGATAATAAAAAGACACAAAAAACTGATACTTTAAACTCACATGATACTCCGTCTGATATATTAGATGAAATACCACCTGAATTGAGAGATGTATTAGAAAAAGGACAGATATCTACTCAGGCTATTACATCACTATTTATGGCATCCGCAGGAGCAATAAATCCACTTACAAAACATATTAAACCTGAGCATATTACAGAGTTGATTAACCTATGGAATAAAGATACGGATTATAACTATGATATAGAAAAACGTCAGATTGAGTTCGAGAAAGGCAGTCGCTGGTTTCATCTTAGTATTTATTCTTTAGCTTTAGCATTTATTATATTTATAATTATCTTTTTATCTTCATCTAATCCTACGCTTCTTCAAAACCTACTAAATTGGATAATTGCCGGATTGGGTGGTCTAGGTGGTGGTGGATATTTGGTATATCGTTCTGTTTCAAAACGATATAAATTGAAAGGTGATTAACTGTTACTGTATCATTCAGAAATTGCGTACATGATATTTGAATAAGGAGACTATGATCACAGGAAGCAGCGGGATTGAATTTTATTGGTGGCTGCCGGTGTTGGTCGCCTCAATCATCTCCAGTTTCACCTCCATCGGCGGATTATCAGGTGCTTTTATCCTGCTCCCGTTTCAAATCAGTGTCCTGGGCTTCACCGGACCGGCGGTTTCTCCGACCAACCTGCTGTTTAATGTAGTAGCCATCCCCAGCGGGGTTTATCGTTATGTACGTGAAAAACGTATGGTCTGGCACATCACCTGGGCGGTTATCATCGGCACTGTCCCGGGTGTTTTCATCGGCGCTTTTATTCGTATACGCTTCCTCCCCGATCCTCGAACTTTCAAGCTCTTTGTCGCCTGCGTGTTGGGATATATCGGCTATCGCCTGATTAGAGATATCCTCAGAAAGAATCCAAACAAATTCGGTAAGTTTAATGGGGAGTTTGTCGTCAAGAATTCCAGCTTGACTTTAAAACATGTCTCCTTCGACTTTCTGGGTAAGAAATATCATGCCTCGACCATGGTGCTGTTTTTGGTAAGTTTTGTCGTAGGGATCATCGGCGGCACTTATGGGATCGGAGGAGGGGCGATCATTGCACCGTTTCTGGTAACGGTGCTGAAACTGCCGGTACATACCATCGCCGGCGCCTCGTTGATGGGAACATTGGTCACTTCAATCGTTGGAGTGATATTTTATACCTGGCTGGGCATGAGTGGAGCCTCGGCGGGAATGAATGTCCAACCGGACTGGATTCTCGGCTTACTCTTCGGAATTGGCGGCTCTATCGGGATGTATCTCGGCGCGCGCACGCAGAAATTCCTTCCTGAAAAATTCATCAAAGCGGTAATCGCGATGGCAATTCTTATTGTGGTAGTGAAATATGTGGTTGAATTTTTCAGTCGAGTTCCATAGGACGATAAGTGCTTTGAAGGTAAACCGAAAAGCCTTCCCAAGCTGCCAAAGCGCTCTCTGGAATATGAATACCTGAGCATACCAAACATAAACTAAGCGTTGTCTGTTTATATTGTTGCTTGCAACAATACAACCGTTGCATGCAACAACCTCATTGCAACAGCCGCAACACTTATTATCGCTGATTATTCTTACTATTCTATAATAATCAAATACTTGCTAAATATGTGAATTTTGGCACGTTCTTGGCGATTATTCAATGTTGCCAAAGGACGTTGAGATGTTCCACAGATTCAAGTGCTCATAGCTGTTTAGTTCACAAGGAAACTCGGCTATAAAGTCATTCTGAACAAAGCGAAGAATGACTATTCCACGGAGGAATCGTGCGAAATAAACAGCCTTCACCATTACAAGATAAGCGGGAAAGATACTGCATCGCTATTCCTTGTTACGGGGAGGAGGTTGCGCCCTGTTTCAGCGCTTCTTGCCGGTTTCGATTCTGGTATATCGAGAACCGGCAGGCAGTCGATTATCGTGAGGAAATGGTTGAAACAGCGGATTGGATTTCACGGGTACGGTTGATCCGGGCGCTTGATGCCAGAGTCATTCTTTGCAACGGCATTGAAGTGAGCACTAGGCGGATGTTGGAAGCAGAAGGACGTCGTGTCATCGATGGAGTGATGGGAACAACCACCGATGCCTTATTTGGATTCCTCGCCGGCAGGTTTCAGTATGTCGCGCTGGACGAGAATGATTTAAGGGCGGTGCAGCCGCACGCTGCGGATACAGTTGAATGGACGCGAGAGCTGTTCGAGGCGCATGATTGGAAAATACGTCAGGTAGTGGAGCCGGAATCATTCCCGGTAGACCTGATTGGTGAGAAGCAATGTCCAATATGTGGAAAACCGGTTTGGGCGGCTATCTGTTGCGGCGCTCACGCTTATCGGGTGGATGAAGAGATTCGTGAATTCAAACGCAACACCGCCACGGGTTACAATGCACGAGTATATGTGCACCAGGCGTTCCCCGCGATAGTGCAAGCCTGCCGTGAATACGAGATCGAGCTGATTGACCCGTCAAAGTTCATCGATTCGATGAGTTCAACGTCCACAGGATCGGTGCTAGCCCCCTTGACGGAAAAAGTGCAGGGACATAAAAAAGTCAATACAACCTGGTCAAATCTCAGAGGAACATAGTGATGAATCCCTTGACAATAGAAGAAAGACAAAAAGCATTTGCTATTCCGAAAAAGCAGGAGGTAATTGAGAGACAAAAGTTGCCTGTACGATATCATGTGGAAGATTTTCCTATAGAAGATCGTCCCCGACGGTTTCTCCAAGCCTTTGCCGCCATTTTGAAACACAGCAATTATCGTTTTGTCCTCGACCATTATATCCGCACTTCGGCAAAGTGTTCTCGCTGCACGGTGCAATGCCAGGTCTATGAGGCGACCAAAGATCTGCGGGACATTCCCTGCTATCGCTCGGAGATGCTGCTTAAGGTTTATCGTCGTCATTTCACGGTCGCCGGATTGTTACGGGGAAGACTAACCAGCGATCCCGGGCTGACCGATGAGCAGATTCAAGAGATGGCGCGGGCTTTCTATGATTGCACTGCCTGCCGACGCTGTCAGATCGAATGTCCCGCCGGAATCGATCATGGTTTGGTCACTCATCTGGGACGTTATATCCTGGCGGAGATCGGCATCGCACCGCGCGCTCTGGTGGTTAGCACTCGGGAACAGTTGATTGGTGAAACTAAAAATACATCCGCAATTCCTCTCCCCGCACTGACCGATACAATCGAGTTTCTGGAAGAGGAGATGGCGGAGACAAAAGGTGTCGAAGTAAAATTTCCAATCGATGTTGAAGGGGCAGATTATCTGTTTATCGCACCGGTGTCGGATTTTCTTATGGAAGCGGAGACCTTGATGGGAATCGCTTGTGTAATGCATGCGGTCAATGCTTCCTGGACATTAGGTACAAACAATTATGATGCCATCAACTACGGCTTATTTTATAGTGATCATGTTCTCGAAAAAGTGTTGCTTAATATGGAAAAAGAAGCAGAGCGATTGAAGATAAAAAAAGGCATTCTCATTGGTGAATGTGGTCATGCGACAAGATCGGCGCGTGGATATTACAACACTTATGCGAAACGCTACCCATTACCCATTATAAATGTGATGGAGTATACCTGGGATCAAATACGTGCCGGGAAATTGAAATTTGATCGGAACGTGATTAAAGAAACAGTTACTTACCATGATCCCTGCAACATTGCGCGGCCGGGCTGGATCATCGAACAGCCAAGAAATATCATCAAATACTTTATCGATGATTATGTAGAGATGTCTCCTTCGCGACGGAATAACTTTTGTTGCGGCGGCGGGGGCGGTACAGTCTCCATCGATGAAATCCGTCCCTATCGCACCACCATTGGCGGACGGAAAAAAGCAGAGCAAATTTCTAAAACCATAAAGGATGGTAAAGCGCATTATATCATCGCCCCCTGCGCCAATTGTAAAAAACAGCTTCGTGAGTTGATAGAGGATCAAAAAATACCATCTACTTTAGTCGGATTGCATGATCTAATCTACAAAGCGATCATCCTTTCCGACGATGGCGTCGCCTGGCATGATGGGAATAATTAGAGACTTGCGTATTGTCACCCTCACGACGCCACTATACAAGCAGCACCACTAAAAAAAAATAATTTTCTTTAAGGAGGCATGTTGGAATCGTGGCTGGAATTCGGTAAAGGACCCCTGTTTCGACTGTGTTTCGCCCTGATGGTCCTCGGACTGCTCCGTACTTTCTCATTTTCATTATTAGGAATAATAGGGGCATATCGAAAAGCGGGAGATAAAATTGTTCCCTGGGGGGATCTGACAAATAAAACAATCAGTTGGTTAATCCCCTTGGGTCATCTCTGGAAAGCCCGACCGGTGTATAGTTTCATCTCCTTCATCTGGCATATCGGATTGATCCTGGTTCCTTTATTTCTAGCGGCGCATGTGAAGCTGTGGAAGGCGAGCGTGGGTTTTGCTTGGTTCAATCTGCCACAGCGAGTTGCGGATATCCTGACATTGACAACGATAACCGCCGCGATTCTCCTATTTGTCATGCGGATCGGGAGCAGTGAGGCAAGGATTCTTAGCCGCAAGCAGGATTATTTTTGGCCCTTGTTGCTCGCAATTCCCTTCGTCACAGGATTCCTGTGTGCTAATGTTTCACTCTCGGCTGGAGGATATGAAGCCTGCATCCTAATCCATATCTATTCTGCGAATCTGGTCATGGTGCTGATTCCATTCACCAAGGTCGCTCACTGTATGCTGCTTCCCCTCTCACAGTATGTCAGCGGATTGGGATGGAAATTCCCGAGAGATTCGGGTGATCGTGTCGCAGCAACGCTGGGGAAAAAAGAGATGCCGGTATGAAAGAGGGGGTGAGGGGTGAGGGGTAGCGTAAGCCTCCGTGCTTGCGAGAGTTGTGATGATTGAGGGGTAGCGTAAGCCTCCGTGCTTGCGAGAGTTGTGAGGAGTAAAGGGTGAAGGGTGAAGGATGAAGGATGAAGGATGAAAGCCGCGATATTAACTGATGTGACAAAGTGCATCGGATGTCGTGAATGTGTAATGGCGTGCAAGCAAGTGAACCAGCTTGAAAGTGAGATCCCGCGTCGCTGGACGAAGGAAGATGGATTATCAGCACGCAATTGGACATCCATCATAGAACGGTCAGGCGGTGAGTATGTTCGCAAACAATGCCGTCACTGCCTGGAGCCCGCCTGCACGGAAGCTTGTCCGGTCGGCGCGCTGCATAAAACACCCGAGGGTGCGGTTGTCTATGACAGCAATAAATGCCTCGGCTGCCGTTACTGCATGATGGCGTGCCCGTATGGCATTCCGCGTTACGATTGGGATAAGCAGATTCCTTATGTTCGCAAGTGCATCCTCTGCATCGACCGCCTCCGGGAAGGTAAACAACCCGCCTGTACCGAAGCCTGTCCGGTGGAGGCGACCATCTTCGGAGATCGTGACAATTTGATTGTTCTGGCGAAACAGAGAATTCGTGAATCTCCCGGGAGGTACATCGATAAAGTCTGGGGGGAGGACGAAGTCGGGGGTTCTTCGGTACTCTATATCTCCAATATCGACTTGTCTTTCCTGACATACGGTCGTCCACTGGGAGAAGTTCCCTTGCCTGCTCGCACACGTCCCGCGATGAGCGCCGTGCTGCCGACTTTCGCGACCATGTTTGGTACGATGGCGGGCTTGGGATGGATCATCGGCCGCCGGATGCAAAACATGAAACCGGAGGGAAACGATGGAGAACGTCATGGATAGAGTGCGACGTTTGAAATTACTCCTCTGGACAATCACCGGTCTCGCGACGGCGATCGGGATGACACGTTTCATCTTCGGACTTGGTTCGACTACCAATCTCTCCGATGCCTATCCCTGGGGCTTCTGGATCGGATTTGACGTCATGGGCGGGGTCGCCTTAGCCGCCGGCGGATTTGTGATCACCGCGATTGTGTACATTTTCAAGGGCGAGCGTTTCCACGGTATCGTGAAACCGGCAGTTCTCACCGCCTTTCTCGGTTATCTCGCCGTAATCATCGGACTACTTTTCGATCTCGGATTGCCATGGAATATCTGGCACATGATCATCTATTGGAACCATCACTCTCCGCTTTTTGAAGTCGGTTGGTGCGTGATGCTTTATACGGCTGTTTTGCTGCTTGAATTCAGCCCGGTGCCGCTGGAACCATTCAGCTCTTGGGCGAAAATTCGACGATTTCTGATCAAGTATCGGATGCTATTAGTATTATTGGGCATCTCGTTGTCAACATTGCATCAGTCCTCCCTAGGATCGCTGTTCCTCATCATGCCGTATAAACTGCATCCACTCTGGTACAGTCCGATTCTCCCTATCCTGTTTTTTATCTCCGCGGTCTCGCTGGGTTTGATGATGGTTTGTTGGGAAAATCTGTTCACTTCTTACATCTATCGACGGAAACCAGAATCCCCTCTGATCGCCCAACTCGCCTCCGCTGCCCGATGGGTGATGCTGTTCTATCTCGCAATTCGATTTGGGGATCTGGCGATTCGCGGACAGTTACAACATATCGCGAAATCGGATTTTCATACATACATGTTCTGGGGGGAGCTGTTTTTTCTAGCGATCTTGCCAATCATTTTGATCAGTCTTCCTCGGGTGAGATATGCTGCTGCGGGACAATGGTTCATCGCCAGCAGCGGAGTGTTTGGTGTGGTATTCAACCGCACCAACGTAGGAGGATTGACGCAAATAGTGCAGGAAGGATTTCTCTATACTCCCGCCTGGACGGAATTTATCATCAGTGCCGGGGTGGTGGCGTTTGCCGGATTGGCATTTCTCTTCTTCGTGGAACGGTTTAAGGTTTGGGAGGAGCGTCCGGCGGATCCGTCAGCCGATCCGACAACGCTCCCGGAGTTCGACCGCGCCGGCAATGCGACTCTGGGCGCTCCAGCAATTGCTGCCTGGACAAAGTATTCACTGGCGTTCATCCTGGCGATGGCGGTTGGGTTTATGCTGCTCTCTGGGAAAAAGGTTTCCAGTCGAGGAATTGAGCCAACCGGAGTGCATCCTGCGCGCGGCGGCGACACCCTCTGGATCGATGGCAACCTCGACGGCTATGGCGTCGCTTTCCCGCATGAAGCTCATCAACAAAAGAGCCGCGGTGAAAAATCCTGTGTTCGATGTCACCATTTAAACCTGCCGGGGGATCGGAATTCCGAATGCGCTTATTGCCATTCGGATATGTATCTGACCAGCGACGCTTTTCGTCATGACTGGCACGCTTCCAGTTCGGGCGCCAAAATCGAATGCTTGGTCTGCCATCGGAAAGGGATGCCGAAGAACGCGGAGTCGGTGGCTCAGGACATCAAGGATTGTTCACATTGCCATCTCGATTTGTTCCCGGAAAATGCTCCGTTTCGAGTCACGCAATTCAAGGCGAGGGGATATGTCGAGGCAATGCACGCCCTCTGCCTCAACTGCCACAAGAAAAAAGTGAAGGAGAGCGAGCAGACCGCGTTAAAATCAGAAATGAACGCTGCGACCGGTAACATCGATCTCACACAAGAATCGGAGCAGTCTTATAAAGACTTGGCGCGTTGTTATACCTGCCATCTTGGGGAGCTGCGAGACTTTGTGAATACAGCAAATTACACTCCGCAACCGAGGGGATTAGTCGGCAAGCGGGTAATTTTGCCTAAGCGGCGCAGCAAGTAGTGCGGAGCGCCCATTGTAGTGAGGATTACTTTTACCAGGAACTTTGTCATGGCGTTATGGACTGATAGAATTATCCAGCGATTGAAGCAGGAACTTTTTGAGTTGGTGCCGTTCAATGTGACGGTTATTGACCGTGACTTCAACATCCATGCCGCCAATGATAATTTTGAAGAATATTTTGGGAGCTGGAAAGGACGAAAATGCTACGATGTTTATAAAGGATTACCGCATCCTTGTCCAAATTGCCAGGCGATTGCAACATTTAATGATGGACGAGTCCGAGTTGCCGATGAAATGGGCATAGATCGTCATGGACGCGATTGCCATTATGTTGTCCACCATGCACCGCTGAAGGATGATGAAGGGAATGTGAACTATGTTTTCGAGATGTCCACGGATGTGACGGAAACGCGCCGCTGGCAGAGAGAGTATAATGTTCTCTTCAATCGTGTTCCATGCATTATAACAATTATTGATAAAAATTTTCGGATAATTCGCACAAATGAGAAATTTCGTCAGACATTTGGAGAGAAACGCGGTGATTTCTGTTATCATGCGTACATGCAACGCTCGACTCCATGCAAGGATTGTCCGGCGGTGTTGTCGTTCAGCGATGGCAAAGAACATGTCTCATCTCGTGTAGGGATCGCCAAAGACGGGACAGAGACCTACTACCAGGTGACAACCTCGCCTCTTGCCCGTGGCGAACAAGGTGTCGCCCATGTGATTGAGATCGCTGTCGACGTCACTGAGCTACGGAACTTGGAATTACATCTGCGTCGCAGTCACGATTTTTATGAAAGCTTAATTCGGAACGCTGCGGACGGCATTCTTGCCTGTGATGAGGACAATAATGTGCAAATTATGAATCCCGCTGCCAAGATGCTCCTTGGCTGGAAGTCGCGAAAATTACCGTCTGCGGAAAAATTACAGACTCTTCTCCCGGTGGAATTTTTTAATCCTGCGCTGTCTGATACCGCACCATTGTCATCCCCGGAAACAGTACTACCCCGTCTAAAAGGCGATCCGATTCCGGTGAATTTGCGCACCATTCCGCTGCTAAGTCGACGAAAGTTGATCGGCAGAGCGGCGTTCATTCAGGATTTACGTGAGGTTAAGAGACTGGAGCGGGAAAAGTTGGATGCCGAACGTCTCGGTGTGGTCGGACAAACTGTCGCCGGTCTCGCCCATACGATTAAAAATCTGTTGATGGGACTGGAAGGCGGGATGTACATGGTCGATAGCGGTTTGAAACGTGCCGATGCGGTTCGGATCACTGAAGGCTGGGAAATCCTGCAACGTAATTTCAACAAAACCACCGCTTTGGTCAAAGATTTCCTCAGTTTCGCCAAGGGA
>CAZCRQ010000011.1:0-15697 GCA_964501095.1 uncultured bacterium
TTCTCGGACAGTCTGTTTCGCGGGAATGACACCCCTGCTGACTTTCTAACCTGTAGCCTGAAGCCTGGCTCAATCGCTGTTTTTACGATCCCTAACCATGAGATTCAATTCCTCCATCTGGTTTTCGGGAATCACACTTGGCGCCCCTTCGAATAACGACATTCCAGTGGTGGTTTTTGGAAAAGCGATGACATCACGGATAGAAGCTTCCCCAGTCGCCAGCATGACGATTCGGTCAAAGCCGAAGGCGATCCCGCCATGCGGGGGTGCGCCATATTGCAAGGCTTCCAAAAGAAAATTGAAGCGTTCCACCGCCATCACTCGATCGATGCCGATCATTTCAAAGACTTCTTCCTGGAGTGCGCGGTCGTGAATACGAATACTTCCACCCGCCACCTCTTCTCCATTCCAAACCAAGTCATAAGCCAGGCTGGAAATACGTGAAGGATCAGTTTCACGCCATTTTTTCCAGGACTCCATCTCCGGCGCAGTGAATGGATGATGAAGCGGATCCCAGCGCTGCTCTTCTTCGTTCCATTCAAACAGGGGAAAATCGGTCACCCAAAGCAGATTGTGCTTCTTTTCCGGAATCCAGCCTTCCTGCTTTGCCAAATGCAGTCTCAACATCCCCATCACCTCAAAACGTCGCCTGGTTGAATCAGCCGCAATCAGTCCCAAGTCGCTATCCACCAGCTCCAACCGGACACCCGCCTCCTCCAACCGCTCCGAAGGAATGAATTTTCCCAGCGGACCCGCCCAATTACCTTCCGTAGTTTTACGCAACGGCATCAATCCGCCCAAACCGCGCTCTTTCACATACTCTTCCCACTGACCGATCTCCTTACGTGACGCCTGCCCCTTCCCGGGAACACGTAAACCAACAACTCCACCGCCTGACTGCACAATCCCATCGATCACTCCAAATCCATGCCCGCTGATCAGATCGGTCAGATCGACCAGTTCATTCCTGAAACGTGTATCCGGTTTGTCTGTTCCAAATCGACTGATTGCTTCATTATATGTCATGCGGGGAACATTTTGCGGAAACGGTGCTTGCAGAATCTGTTCAAATATCCGCCGCATCAATTCTTCCACTACTCGAAAAAGATCATCTTCATGGATAAAGGACATCTCGACGTCGATCTGGGTAAATTCAGGCTGGCGATTGGCGCGAAAATCTTCATCGCGAAAGCAACGGACAACTTGGAAGTATTTGTCGAATCCCGCAATCATCAAGATCTGCTTGTAAGTCTGCGGCGACTGCGGCAAGGCATACCATTTCCCTGAGTGGAGACGGCTGGGAACGATGAAATCACGAGCGCCTTCCGGTGTGCTGCGAGTTAGAAAAGGGGTCTCTATTTCGAGAAATCCCTCCTCGGAGAAATAGTGACGAACAGTCTGCAAGAGTTGATGACGTTTCTGGAGATTATTCTGCATCCGTTCTTTACGCAGGTCTAAAAAGCGGTAGCGTAGACGATGCTCCTCTGACGGTTCGAATTCATCTTCCGGCTGCAAGGGCGGCGTCTCGCAGGAAGAGAGGATGTTAACTGCCGAGCAAACCACTTCCACTTCGCCAGTTGCAATGTTCGGATTGGCTTCCGGACGCTGACGCACTACACCTTCGACTTGAATCACCCACTCGGAACGAAGTCGTTTGGCACTTGAACAGAGTTCGGCATTCAGGTCCGGATCGAACACCACCTGCGTTTTCCCATAACGATCCCGTAAATCTAGAAATACCAGTCCACCCAAATCGCGGATACGTGAAATCCAGCCGGCAAGGATGACTTTTTCCTCCAGATGATGTCGCTTCAATTCGCCGCAGGTGTGAGTCCGATACACGGTTTTTACCCCTTTTACGTTAAAAAAAACCACCGTCCTGCTAATGTCGGTGGTGTATATTTACAGTCATTCTGAATGAAGTGAAGAATCTTTGTTTTTTATAGAATTAGCGTAAAATATCAGTGGTGTGCCTAGTTTAAAACCTCCAAAACCAGAGATTCTTCACTTCGTTCAGAATGACTATAATATGGATATATTATATGGATTAAATAGATATATTTCTTTCATAAAGATTATTACTTAAACAACAACGGAAGCTCAAGTGTCACTTCATCGGTGGCACGGCTGAATTTCCAACGTGCAATCCTCTGCTGCAAACAGGATTCGACACGCCGTCCAAGGCTGGGATTCGACCACTCGCTGCTTTTCACCCGAACTCTTTGCACTGTCCCATCGGCAGTGATTGTATACTCCATGATCGCTTTACCGCGCAGATTGATGTCTTTCTTCTTCTGGGTTTTATAACAAGCAGTCAATCTGGAACTCTCTTCGAGAACAACGTCACGAATTGCGCTTTGGCTTCTGGATGCTTCCGAGGCAGCAGCGCCCGTAATTTCCGGAACTCCTTCGATGTCGACTGTAGATCCTTCCAGAATCAGGTCGATATCTTCCAAGCTCAACTTAGTGACATCAATATCACCACCGCCTTCCATCACGGCACCCCCGCCGCGCAGCTTTTCCACTTTGGCAATATCCGTTCCGGTGGCGATTCCGGATAATCCCCCGACACTAACGCCTCCAAGCCCGCCGCCGCTGAGTGTTTTCCCCCCACGTCCACGCGGTCCGCCGCTTCCACCACCAGCTTTCATCGCCCCAGCCACGGCAAAGATCCCCTTCGACCGTGCCGCTACCTGCATCTGTTCACGACGCTCTTGTCTGGCGGCGCGTTGCGCCTTCTGACGCTCCTTCTTCTCGGTCTGGGTCTCTTGCAATACCTCTTCTACCTGTTTGATTGTCCGCTGTTTTCTCACTTCCTCTTTCTTCTGTACGACAATCGCTTCCGGTTTCACCTGGTATATGATCTCGAGATACTTCTGTAACTGCGCCTCTGTCATCTCCACCTGAGGCAAAGATTGGAAGTAGTACACCGAACCGAAGATCGAAATGAACAGGAAGAGCAAAATTCCAGTAAAGAGTACGTCTATATCGTCAGTAAAGTGCTTGTTCAGTTCTTTGGGAAAACCCGCGAGCTGCGCTGTCACGGTCCCTCCTTCACATTTTCATCAGCTAATACGCTTTAATAACCACAAAATCAAATGTGTCAAAACCCACTGATGTCGCCGTATTGATTATTTTCAGGATCCACGAGTAGGGGATGTCTTCTGCCGCTTCAATGGTGAGAATATGAACCAACTCTCTCTTCCCCAACCTCTCGTCCAAATCCCGTTTATCGAGGAGAAATAATTCCAGCGGTCCGATGTTGACTTCTTGCTGATTCTCAAGTTCCTCCCTCGATACCACTTGGCGAACAATTTTGCCTTCTGAAGCCTGCATCAATCCTTCCTGCGTCACTAATATCGCCAGGTTCATTTCCGGCTTCTTCTCAGCAAAGGATAAGGGGAGATTGTCGATATTAGCTTGCATCAACGCACCGCTGACGGACATCGACTTCAATAAAAAGAGCAACATGATGGTCATCACATCCATCATTGAAGTGAGACTCACCACCGGTTCAGTCTTTGTTTTCAGCCTTTTAGCTTTCGATGGAGCAAACGCCATGGATTATTTCTCCCATATTATTGTATTTGCCCGAGCATCGGAGTGGGGAAAAGCGGTTTCTTAATCGGACTATCCTCTTCTTTGTAATCTCGGGCTGAATCAATAATTTTCACCAACACTTGCCAGGGTAAATCACCTCTGGCAGATATTTTTATTCGCTGTGCATCTGAGTATTTGAATACTTCCAGCAGTACCTTTTTACCGGTCTTTGAATCGATGGATTCTTCCGTGCGGATGGGTGCCCCGACAACCTCCTTTTTAACACGTACCAATTCCTCATGTAAGGCGTCGAAATCATACTCCCCATCCGGTAGTTTATTAATCATCTTGAAGTTATCGCCCTTTGTCTCACCGAACAATGAGATTTCGAAACCTGAATCATTGGCGTTTAAAAGGAGGTTCAACTCCATCGCTTCACCGCCGCCTTGCTCACCACCACTCCCTTCTCCTTCGGATTCAGCCACATCTTCCACAGGGGGAGGAAGATATACAAGGAGGGAAAGATGGACAAACTCGGCAACGGACAGTAACATCGGAACCAATACTACTATCAAATTCATGATAGGCAGGATGTTTGGCTCCACATTTTGAGTGACTGCTTTTCGTTTGAGCGATGGTTTGAATGCCATTTATCGGCTCCCGGTTAGTAAGTGAATCAACTTGACCGCGTGTTCATCAATGTCTTCGATGATTTGATTGGTTTTGGTGTTGATGATGGAATAAAGGATGATGGCGGGGATGGCGATAATCAATCCCATCAACGTGGTCAACATGGCAATACCGATGCCGGCAGCCAATGCGCCTGGATCACTGCCTGCAGTCCCTGCCGCCCGGAAGGAGATCACCAGTCCGTAAATCGTTCCCATCAGTCCCAATAGAGTGGAGACATTGCCCAACATTGCCAGATAGTTTGTGCGGATATTCAATGCCGGAATGATTTCCAAGGTGGCTTCGTCAATGGCATTCTGAACGGCGCGGAAATCGACAATCTCCTGAGCTTGGGCTTCTTCCAAGGCGGGAAGGATAACTCGAGGCAAGGCTCGTCTCCCTGCGGTCTTGCACAGGTTGATGGCGCTTTTAAAATCGTTCGCTTTCACATACTTCCGGATCTTCTCCATGAATTTGTTGGCATTCACATTCGCAAGTCCCCAAATCGCAATTGCACGCTCAATAGCGATTGCTACCATCAAAACGAACAACATCAAAAGTATCCACATGATGATCCAGCCAGAGGAATCCGTTGAAAACTGTGAAATGAGTTGGTTAAATACGACCATTGAAATCTCCCGTTGTTTGCTGTTTAGCCAGGCTAAACATTACGATTTTTATGGATCAACAATACAACTGATTTTTTCTAGTAAAGTGTCAATTTACTCTCAAATGCGTTCCTTTGCAAGAAGGGCATCCAAATCTCTCATTATTTTGGGCTGCAATTCTTTCTCTGGAGGCGTAAGCGCGGTTCTCGAGAAAGCAAGGGGAACATGGGTTACTTCCTTCGTTATCGCCATCGAGGTGTATTGAGGTCGACTCCGTGTCAGAGTCACCAATGCCAAAGGAAGCTCCGGTTCCGCTTTTATGATCAGAAAACCCTGCTCATCAAATTCCTGACCTGTGGCGGCGATTGCCAACGTCAACAGCACAATTACTAAGACCAGCGCCAGTTTCCGCATTCTATTCTCCCAGTATGGTAAAATGAAACAATTTTACAGTCCGTATTCAAGTCCAAAGCCTACTCTTCTTTAGGCTCCTCTGCCGGTTTCTTCACCGGTGCCGTCTCTCCGGACTCCATCATCTGCAGCTTACTCAGGTCTTGGGGAATTTCCGGGATAGTGTTATACATAAGGCGCACCCAGAGTCCACCCGCAGTTTGATTTGGATCATTAACCTCCACTGCTATCACATTGTCACCTTGGACAAGATATTGCGTGATAACAATCGAGGTTGCTGTCTTCCAATCATCTTTCTCGTCCAGATCCTCCTCCACCAATGAACCATTCACATAAAGAATCCAATTGTCATCAGCGGTGATCTCCAATTCCGCATAAGAAATACGATCCACGGAGTTAAAGCGATAACGGTAATAGATGACCTTTTCTCCGATTCTCTTATTTATCGTCTTTTCCACCTGTTTGATCAAGAAACCAGGTGGAATTCCACCCTCGGAGACATCTGCCGTATCTGAAGTCGAAATCTGAACTAAGGCGTCTGCCAAAGCATCCCAATTTGGGGGAGTCAAATCGAGAATCCCGTATAAATAGGGATCACTAGTTGGATAATATCCCTGTTCTCCGGTTTGGCTTGTATCTTCCGGAGTCTCCTCCAGTGGGGCTTCCTTGCCAGTCTCTTCCAATAATTCCTCTTCTGCACTTCCCTCTTCGGGGATCTCCTGCGGTTGTTGCTCCTCAGGAACCTGAATCGTATCACTGGTATCATTTTCAGCCGGTGGTACTTCAATTTCCTCGAGGAACTCAAACTGCGCTGCCTCGCCTGTAGTATCCGGAGGGGTTGATGGGGCGATTTGAACTGTATCCTCACCAGCGGATTCCGGAATAACTTCAGGCTCCGTTTCTATCGCCTCCGGTTGCGGTTGTTCTTCGGATTTTTCTGGGACTAAGGTATCCGGAACGGTTTCCTCCATCTCTCTGCCCTCGAGATCCAACTCAAGGACACCTTCCTCAGGAATCTGAAGCCTTGTCGTATCGCTTGGGGGAGGAGAAATCGGCGTTGGGGAAACAGGCGTCGGGGGAATATAATTTGGGTCGGGAACAAGCGTATCGATGATTACAACCTCGGGTTGGAAGGTGTAAGCGCCTATGGGGATCGGAGTCACTCCTTCAATTGGAGAAACATCCAACTCTCCTGGCATCTGGCAAATCATCACCGGTTGAAAGGCGCGATCATCAAAATCAGGACGCTCATATCCTTCCATTTTTTTCGTCGACATTTTCCAAGTCATGTCACTTACTGCATAATGAACCGTCTCCTTCAATCCAAGCAGATAGCCATAAACAGCAGGTGAATAAGTCACCAATTTCACCACCAACTGCTTGGTAATCGGTTGTGGTTTGATCTGGAAATTGTCTGGCACCTCCCAGCTTTGATTGAGCAATTCTAGAATGTAGTCGCGCCAGTTGAAGGAGAAGGTCTCATAAGCGTACATCGCAGCCTGTTCCAGGATTAACAGTGTCTTCTCCAACTTGGTGCGATGTTTATCGATCTGAGTTTTCGCGGTTTTCTCCAATTCCTCGAAGTGCATCACATTATCCAGGACATGCTGAATCTGTTTCTCGACCAGCTTTTCGTAAATTGGAATTCCCGCTTCATCCTTTACCGCAGCTTGCATGAATGCCATCGCAGCATCCTGCATTCCGGTGCTGAACGAAAGCATCGTTTCTTGGAAAGTGACGATTTCATCCGGCATCTCATCGACGTAAAGACCATAAGCGCGCGCATCTTCATCTTCCTGGACAAGGAGACGTTCGTATTTGTCGGTATAGAAGCTATACCCTTCGTTGTCGGAAGCATCGATACTCACCTGGTACTGGGAGAAAATGCTGTCAGCGATCTGGATGATACGATATCGCGCCGTATCCGCTAAGGCTTTCGATACCTTCGAGCTATCCGCGGCTTTGACCGCCCAAAGATAGGAATCGACAGTGAGCGGAATTTCCGGAATGATGAAATTCTTGAACACCTGGTCACGATAAAACAGTTTCTCGATTCTTCGCGTCCCGACATCGGGTGTACTCAACAATACCAGGAATCGGTCTCGCTGCAGATCTGCACAATGTAAAGCAATCACGGGAATTCGCGCACGGCAGGAATCCTGGTAGGCAAATGCAAGGTTGACCGATTCATTTACATCCTTAAGCTGCGTACTTGTTTTGGTTATCCCTTCCTGGACAGCAATGATTACTTCTCCCAGACTGTCCTTTGCCTCGGGAGTAAGTCCTTCCTGCAGACTTTGCTTTTGCTGCCAGGTTAATTGGGTCGTGAGAGAATCATATTTTACCTGCACGACGCGTCTTGTCTCATTCAGAATCAGAAGCGCTTTTTCCAGTTCGCCGACCATTTCCTTGTACCGTCCCTGCGCTCCGACGTAATACGAAACCACGTCGTCATTGTGCAAACGTACCTGTTCGATATATTTCAACGGATCTTCGAGTTTCGCCATCTCTTGCTGCGCCTTGGCAAGGGCAATTTCTTCATCCAATTGCGCCATGCGATAAAATGCTTGGAAAGATTCTATCTTCGCATAATTGATCAAATCCCGGTAATTGTCAAGCAACTCTTTTCGCCTGGCTACTTTTTCCGCTTCCGCAGCATCTTGCTTGGCTTTAGGAAGTTTATACTGGATTTTCTTGAAGTCCTGAAATTTCCACTCGGTTAATTGAGCCAAAGCTTTCGAGGCGTACTCCGGATAGCCGCGTTTCTGCACCTGCATCAAGTGTTGATGAGAAGCGATGGTTTGTTCAAAGTACTGATGGGTTCTCGTCAGATCGCCCTTTTGTAAATAATACTCCCCCTGCTCATAATTTGCCTGGACTGTGCGGATGTCGTTGGGGAATTTCAAGGCGAACTCATCATAGACCTGCATTGCGCTGCGTTCGTCACCCAGTTTTAAAAACAGTCCTGCGGTCTCAAAAAGATACTGGTTAGTATCCTCTTCCTTCGGGAATCGTTTGACATACTCTTTATTGACACGGATGGTATTCTGCCAATCCTTGGCAGCTTCATAATTTGCGGAAGCCTGGGAGAGAGCTGTGCGGTCATATTTTGATCCGGGATGCTGGAATGCCAGGGTATCGAAAACTCCTGCCGCCTTAAGCGGATCATTCAGATTATCCCGGTGAATCACACCCATGTTAAAGTAGCTGGTGGTTATCCGTTCTGATTTCGGGTAGCCATGCACCAACAATTCGTAAGAAACAATAGCTTCCTTCCAATCCTGGATTTCCATGAATTCCAGAGCGGAGTTGAAGAGCGATTGGTCGGCGGATTCAAAATCGGGCACATCTAACGCAGCGCGGCGGTATTCCAGCGCTGCCGCACGTTTATCGCCCTTCTCTTTCTGCACATCGGCGGCTTTGAAGATCGACGCCGCGTGAAGAAGCCCGGCTCGCTCCAACGCTGCCCCCCCTACTTTTGACGCCTTGATCTTTTTCGAGGTCGCTTCCGTCATCGCATAGTCCTGGCTCTCATAGTAGCCGTCCAGAACCGCCAGCCAGGAGTTTTCCACGAACTTACTCTCTGGATAATCGTTGATGATCTTCTCAAAATAAATCCGTGACGGCGTATAAAGCTGCTTGTCGAAGAGCAGACGTCCCCCTTTATAAAGCATCGCTGAAGTCAGATCGTGATCCGGAAATTGCGTCGTGAAGGTGTTGATGGCGAAGAGCAGCATCTTTTCGCTCTTTATCAACGGCAGGGTGTCCATCTGAGTCCAGGCTTGCTCCTTGGTCATCGGCGCCGGTTTTGCCTCTTTCAACGCCTCCAGCAGAGCACGAAGATCCTTGACCTCACCTTCCAAAGTCATGATCTCGGAATTCGCCGCCTCTTCGCGTTCCCGCCATTGCTTTAGAAGCTTGTAATAATCCGCGAGAGGTATATCCACCTTATCCAAAGGCATCGGCAGGAAATACTCACTCGGCACCTCTCGTGCGCTTGGATAGATTGGGACTTCAGCCTTGGGTTTCTCCTGAATCTGAGGTTCCAAGACAGATTCTATTTGCGGCTCCGGTTCCGGCGTGACTGCTTCGACTCCAACAGTTTCTTCTTTCTTCACGGTATCGACAGGCTGTTCCTCAAGTAACAGGTTGTCAATGCTCGGTTTTTCCGCCGCTTCCTTCAGAGAATCCGGAGGTGGAGTCAGAGTATCTGGCGCAACCTCCATCAGAGCGTCGGAAATTTCTTTCGCCGCTTCCAGCGTATCAATCTGCTCAATTGTCGAAGTGTCGATTTCAATCGGGGTATCCTGTTCGCCAATTTGCACGAGAGCATCAGCCAGAGCATCCCAGGATCGGCTGGTCAGGCGCAGAACTCCATCCTGGTAAGGATCGCGCAGTTCAAAAAATCCCTGCTCCTTCTTGGTCGTAGTATCTTCTGGCAGCTCTTCAAAAAACTCTTCCAGCAGGTCTTCCTCTTCGCTAGGGACCAGAGTGGTGTCTTTTGGCGTTGGCGTTTCCTCTGGTTGTTCCAATGGGATTGGTTCTTCCGGCGGCGCGGCTTTGGTTGTAGTGTCTGGTACTGCTTCCTCTTCAATCGGCGCTGGTGCTTTTTCTTCAATTTCTACCGGCGCTTCCTCGACCGCTTCCTCGACCGCTTCCTTACCAAGCCGGAAAGTGGGCTCCGGGATAGCCTGTCCGCCGGTTTCCAAGGTTACCAAGGTCTGGGCGACGTCGAACATGCGTTGTCCGGAATTCTCCTGATACTTGTTCTCACCCCAACGTGTTATTACATCCGAGTAGGCTTCATAAGCATCGACCAGGTATTGAATTTGCGGATCATAAGAGTAGGAATCTTCGAGGAGAGCCGCCATGGTATATTGTACATAAGGGGTGCTTTCGGTTTTGGGGAACTCGGTCAGATAATTCTGGGTCACCTTTAGCGCTTCCTGTACCGATTGGCGGTTTTTTGTTTGTTGAACGGTGCTGGCGGAGATGAGGAAATTCTGGTAATAGTAATGGTTAAGCAGAGTATCGGCAGCGTTTCGCAGGTTCTCATCGGTGTTGGTGCGCGCCCAATCCGAACCGCGCCGGTAGCGGTCGAACATGTCCTGACGCTGTGTATAAGTCGCCTGCTCATCCTGGAGATTGTCCCAATAGAGAGAGATGATCTTGTCATGTGTCCAGGGATTCTGCGCATTTAAAGGATAGAGATCGATGGCGTTCTGATACACCTGGATGGCATCTTCATAATCCTTGAAATTCTTAGTCAGTATTCCGCCAAGTTCAATCAGCATATCATAACCATACAACTCCTTGCGCAGGGAATCCGCCTGGATAAAAGCGACCGCCTGGTCGACTCCGGCATCGCTCCATTCAGACTTATCGGAATATGTCAACGCTGTGTATCGCACAGCTTCATCCACCAGGTTTCCGTAACTCTTCTCACCGGTGCGATGGGTCCGGGAGTACTTGATCGTCTCATCAAAATACTTGACCGCCAGAGTATAATTTTCATTATTGCCGATGAAGAAATTACACCAGCCTAACATGTAAAGCGCATCTACATACTGGTCGGATTCCGGATATTCAAGAACTTTTTCATAAAAGGGAATAGCATTCTGGGGATCGGTTTTTTTCATGAAGTAGTAATCGCCGATTCGATATAGAGCTTCCGGTGTGTATCGACTGTCCGGGAAGTTATCGACCAGCGTCTGAAGCGTGTTTCTTGCCTTGCGGAGACTTGGTTCGGTGTCCATATCGGCGAGGATCACTGCGATATTATAGAGGGCATCGGAGATATAAGGGCTGGAGGGATAGAGGTCGATGATTTTCTGATATGCCGCGATGGACTTGGAGAAATCCGCCTTTGGCTCCGGCGGCAGTTCGGCATCCGGCGGCAATTTAGCAACCAGATTCTCATAAGCGGCATATTCATTCGCGATTTTCTCTTCCGCTTCGAGGTAATAGAGATCAGCCAGATGATACATCACTTTAGCAATTACTTCCTCACGCGCCTGATCCGAGGCTGGCTGCGGAGCATTCTCCTCGGTGGCAAGGAATAGCTCTGCTTTATTTATTAACTGCTGGCGCGTGTGAGTCGTTGCCTCTTCCAGGCTGTCACGTTCTACCTGGTAAGTCTGAAGCAGTGTCCGCAAGTCATCCAAGGAAAGATTAGACGCCAATTCCAATTCCAATGTTCTCAAGAGATTTTTAAAGGCGCCCTGCATACGAAGCAAGACCAGGTCGGAATAGTTTTCCGACTCCCGAATTTCTCTTGGAAGCTGCTGGTAGTAGTTATCAGCTTCATCGAGAATTGCATTGCCGTGTTGGATCAGCCAGGTGACTTCGGGAGAAGGTGAATCGATCCTGCTCAGACGCTGCCATTTCTCCATCAGTTTCTGACCCATTATAACACCGCGGGTGGGAGTTGCAGCAATCTGTTTCGATTTTATCGCTGAACCCGGTTGAGCGATTGACTTCGACTGTGATTGCTGATCCACGGGAATCGGTTCTCGGGAGGTTTCTTTTGCCTGCGTGGGAACGCTGGGCAATTCCACCAAACCGATGAAACCAACCACCAGAACCAAATACAAAGTACGTTTGAAATAATTCATCTCTTTTTCCAAAAAGGAATCATACTCTTTTCTCGTTCCCACGCTCCGACGTGAGAATAAGGGTAATGTCTTTAAGGCTCGCGAGGTTTCATTCCCGTAATAAATTGTCCTCATTTCTCGCCGGTCTTCGATGTATCCGCTTGTTCCTCTTCAATCAGAATATCCCCCAAGTTTTCCATCTCAGGTTGTTGCTTTTCCGGTTGAATTTCGCTCTCATCAGGAGCCGATTCAATTGTTTTCTCGCCCTTGTTCCCGGCAACAGCCGTTTCACCGGCAACTTGCTGCAGACGCTGCGCCATTTCCGCTTCCTTGAGTTCGATCATCTGCTGCAAAGTGTTGATGTGATCGGTGAGACTCTGAATGAGTTCCATCTGATCGACCAGGTAATCGAAATTGAGTTCCGCTATCGATTCCTGCTTATAGACATAATCGCGCCATTTATTTATATCCTCGGAGACCTCGATCATTCGATTCTCGGAGAGCGCCACAAACTGAGCCTCTTTTTTCTGTCGCGTAAAGACGACTTCATCCTGTGTCAATCCGTGACTCAACCAATCACCGCGACTGCGGTAATCGCCGGCATCCTGCCCAACTCCCGGTATTGCACTGACAAGTTGGTTCGTATACAACATCTCGTTTTCCAGACGAGTGAGCAGAGTATCTTGAATTTCCTGACGATATTGCTGCTGAACCCATTTCTGCACGGCTGTGGTGCGGCTCCCCTCCTGATAGGTGAAATCTCTCAGGATCGCGGATAATTCCTCCAGCTTGCCGCCTAGCTTGGTATAACTACTTTGAAGCGTGGGATTCTTCGATTTTTCAACCGTATCCTGCAGAGCCTGATAACTTTCGATCACCAGCGTCAAAGAATCGCGTTCGATCAGCAACTGACGAAGATTCTCATTCAATTCCGCAGTCTCTGACAGCTTCGACGCCAGGTACAATCGTTCAAGCTTCGCTTTAGCCGCCTGATAGACTTTAAAGACCTTCGGATCACGTTTGACTGCAACACTGGTCTCCATCGCCCGTAAGTCTTCCAACCGCTGCTCGAGAACGCGTCGCTCCGCGACATGAACCTGTATTGCCGACATCGTGTTAATCAAGTTGAGAATCTGGTTATACTGGCTGATGGCGTCAATGGTGCGTCCAAGCAGCTCCAGGTTAAAGCTTGAAAGCGCCGAAGCCTCGAAAGTAACCGGATCATTGGGATAGTTATCCTGCAGAAAACGGGTAAGGCTATCCACCTTGGCGAAATTATTTAATTTATATTCAGTCCAAGCCTGACCAAGCAGGGCATCCCGATAACGTGGAGAATCTTTTCTCACCGTCAGGAAGACATCTCGTCCCTCCGCCGGTCGGTTTAATGCATACAAACAATATCCCAATTCAATCTTCGCCGCTTCACCCAATTGACACTCAGGAGATTGCAGCTTGAATTTTGTCTCAGCAACTAGTTGAAGTGGCTTAATCGCCTCCTTGAACCTTAAAAGCTTCATCAGCCCATCACCATCGAGAAAAGCGCCTTTTAGGCGATTGGGCGAAATTCTGGGAAGTCGGGTAAAGGCTTCATGCATCTCCGCATAATTTCCCCCCAGATAAAGTCCTAACTGAGCATTATAGAAAAATCGTGAGGCAAAGTCGAAATACTCAGCCTTTTCCTTGATCTTGACTTCGATCTTATCCCGTTCATATTCCAAGTTCAATCGTCTTGTCGGGTCAAGCTTTTCCAGGTTGAGGGTATCGGCGATTTCCTTTTTTCTCGCATCCAATTCAAAGATGTCCGCAAAGTCGAATTGATAGTCCTTGTATTTCTCCCACAGCGCTTTATGGGCGTCATACCTCTCGAGCACCGGATAGATATAAAGCAGACGAGTAACGGCATCGGGCAGATAGACGCTTTCAGGGAATTCATCGATCAGCCGGTTGTAACTGGCTGCGGCTGAAATGTAATAACCCGAGGCATATTCACTCTCCGCACGGTAATAAAGGATATCATCGTAATTCTTATAGGGATAAGCGGTGAGGAGATGATTGAAACACAGGATCGCCAATCCGTAATCGTCCGCCTGGTAAGCCTGAGCCGCCAATGTATAATCATAATCGAACATGCGCTTGACTGCATCAAGGGAGTTGTTCTGGATAAGTTCTGCTTTCACCGCTTCCGCGATGATCAGTTTCTTGTGGTATTCCTGACGGTCATAATTACTGGTCAAGAGAAAGCAATCGGGTAACGAGAGATCTTGAAGGTCATAGTCATGCGGATTCTCCAGGTCCAGTCCGAGGTCTTCCGCCGAAGTCAACTGATCGATCACCCCAGCCGATATGAATCCTTTCCGCCGGTTTCGCAGCTCTTTTAAATTCCCATTCAACAATCCCAGGAGATATTTCTCCCGCAAAAGCATCTCATTATCGAATTCTACCTTTTCACGTGCATAATGATGGAACAGGAATTGCTCAAAGAGAATTTGATTGCGAACTGAATCCAACGCAGCTTTCACCATCTCCTGCATCTCGGGAACATTATACATCAGCACATAAGGTTCCGGTGCGACATAGATCTTTTGCGCCAAGAGAGAGAAGGGAGAGCCAACCGCGCCGAGACAGGCAATCGCAAGCAGATACAGTTTCCATCTCTTGAGGGTCATTCGGTATGATCCACCAGTAGCGTGACTGGTTTGATGATGGTACATCGCGCCCTCTTTGGTTTATTCAACTATCCGAATATACAAAACTTTCGTTGGAAATTACGCAGATTTCAAACATGCGTAAAATCTAACTGCCCAGTACAAAGTATGTCAAGTCTAAAACCAACGTTATTCATGCAACTCCTTGAAAAATTGCTCCCCGCTGGAGAGATGAACCTCCTCAGGCTTCAGGCTTCAGGCTTCAGGCTACAGGCTACAGGCTACAGGCTTCTTGCGTGAATTAAAAACTATGCTGTACTATAGGCGCTATGGAATACGACATCATAAAAGATTATCTCCGGGAACCGATGCGACGCAGTCCGTGGGTGCGAAAGTTGGCGTATCGTCTGTATGAGCTGAGCTTTTTGCGTGTCCGGTATGTTCAACGTGAATTGAAGCGTTTGATTTTGCATCACCCTAGCAGGTTACAGGTTCTCGACGCCGGATTCGGATTTGGTCCCTACCTGAATTTTTTACTACGTTCATTTCCTCAGATACAGGTAACAGGATTGGAGGTGAAAGCCGAGCAAATCGAGGATTGCAAAACCTATTTTCACCAATCAGGTTTTGGATCTCGAGTGGAGTTTGTACATCGCGATCTCCTGGAGTATGAGGAAACCGAAAAATTCGACCTCGCCATCGCGGTTGATATTTTAGAGCATATAGAGGATGATGTCCGGGCGATGAGGAATATCTGTCGAGCCTTGAAAAAGACAGGGATGCTGGTGATTCATACTCCGGGAAGTTCAGTGGACAGCCGTGAGTCTATGGAAAAGGAGTTTTTTGTCAGGGAGCATGTACGTATAGGTTATACGCCTCAGGAGCTTTGGGAAAAACTGATCCAGGCAGGGTTTCAGAAAATCAAACTACGCTACACTTATGGTCGCTATGGGATGATTGCGTATTGGCTGATGCAGGGCATTCCGCTTCGTTTGATTCAGTTACAGCCTCTGTTGAGCGTTTTACTGCCCTTTTATTATTTTCTTACCTTTCCCTTTGCCCATCGCTTGATGCAGGCAGACCTAGCACGAAAACTGGTTCAGGGGAAAGGATTGCTAGTGGTAGCTGAAAAATAGTGACGTTGCCGTCAGCCGTCCTCGGCTGACGGATCATTGTCAATTGTTCGTCGTGTCAGCCGAGGACGGCTGACACCACCTTAGCAAGCCGAAGC
>CAZCRQ010000011.1:15797-22882 GCA_964501095.1 uncultured bacterium
CAATTGTTCGTCGTGTCAGCCGAGGACGGCTGACACCACCTTAGCAAGCCGAAGCACTTTTTTTTCGTTTCACCATGCGGAAGACCTTTAATCCATCCTCCTCAGTCCGATAATCCACTTCATCCATCAATTGATAAATGAAATGGATCCCCAATCCACCGATCTCACGTGCTTCCAAGGGTGCAGCTATATCTACTTTCTTCACTTTCGATAATTCAAACGGCTCCCCGCGTTCCTTGATGCAAATCACGATTTCATGCCGCTGCCATTCGACAGCCAACTCAAAATTGCGATTGGGATCGCTCTTCAAACCATGGAGAATAGTATTGGTGCAGGCTTCATCGACCGCAAGCTGTATATCCCCAATCTCTTCTTCGTTAAAACCCGCTTTTATACCCGTCTCTCTAACTACTTCGCCGATTCTCGCGAGTGTTGTACTCTCCACCGGAAAAGTGAAAGTCAGCATCATAGTTTGTTGTTTCCAATGATATTGAATTATTTGGAACGTGTGTTATTGAGAATAGCTAGCCATCGCCGCGGCATGATCATCGAAAATCTTCAGCACGTTGTTCAAACCTGAAATTTCAAACACCTTTTTTACGTTCGGCTGGAGGTTGGAGATTCTCAGATCGCCATTCTGTTGACTGCGAAGTTGCTTTGCAATTACCAGGATCACTCGTAGTCCCGCGCTGGCGATAAATGGAACATTTTCCAAATCCAGGATGAAATGCTTTTCTCCTCCCTGGATTTGTTCTTTAAATGCCTGTTCGACCAGGTTGGCGGTATTGGCATCAAAACGTCCTTCGAGAAATATCTGGCATATACCATTCTCTGTTTTTTTCTCTATATTCATTACTCTGTTTCCTCAAATCGTTATTGTCAATCCCTGATAAGCCAATTCCAATTTCAAATCATCCTGTGCCTGGTAAGCCTCCAGAAACTCCTGCGCCTTAGAGAGAATATCCCAGAGTTTCTTATCCGTATTAGTAGGTTCATGATGGGTGAAGATTATCTTCTTCACATTTGCCGCCAAAGCAATGTCGATACCAATGTAAGCATTGCTATGTCCCCAATCTTCTTTCTCGATATTCTCCACTAATGAGTATTGGGCGTCGAATATTAAAACATCCGCATTTTTATAAAACTCCATAAAAGGAGTCATCGAGTCAAAAGAGGGGTCTTTGTATTCGCTATCTGTGGCGAAAACCAGGATTTTATTATCGTATTCAATACGGTAACTGTAGCTGCCGCCAGGATGGTTCAGTGGGAAAACACTGACTTTCACCTCGCCGATTTGGAATGAATCTTCGTACTCCAACTGGGTGAATCCAATCTCAGCCGACATCGCTTTTAAGGGAACCGGAAAATAAATGAAATCCTGCTGATGGATAAAACGCTTCTCTAAATTCGGATGAACGCCATAAATTTGAATTTTATTACCTGGAATGAAAGCCGGGATAAAAAAGGGGAAGCCGCATATATGATCCCAGTGGGTGTGACTGATGAAGATATGAGCTTCAATCTTTTTACCCTTCATTCTACCCATCAGATTCAATCCGAGCGGACGAATTCCAGTACCGGCATCCAGTATGATATTCTTCCCGCCTACTTCAACCTCGACACAGGTCGTATCCCCACCTGCGGTCAAACGAAGAAATGGGGGAAGTGTCGCCAGAAATGGTTCTATCTCTTCTTCTTTTAAATTGCCTGAATGAATCCAGGCTTGCAAAGTCTCTTTCAGTTTATTACTCAATTCTGCATTCGTAAGTGGCGTCCCCAGCGATCCACGCACACCCCAGAACCGTATGTTCATTCCTTCATCCCGCTATAAGTTAGATTCACTGAATTCTGAAGAAAAGTAAATTCCATTACGTGTATGATCAATACTCCGAAGCTGTTTTATGAATCTTTTCCACTACCTCCGTCCGAGATGCCAGCTTCTCAGACTGTTCGAGCGCGGATATTTTCGGACGGTTTGATAGTGGCGGATGGCATCCTACATTTGGAACTCCCAGCGGAATAATCTATTTTTCAAAAATATGCAATCATCTTAACTGAGGTGAAACTCAATGGATCGTTCCTATTCCACTGATGAAGCAGATATTACTCTTGAAACCTTATCTTACTCCACACGATTGTTAGTCTCGGAATTGGATGAGGAGCGTTTCATCCAATTGGCTCTGGAGACTTTGACTGATTTTGGCAAAGGAAAACGTGCGATTCTATATCAATTCGATGAGAGGAACCGCAGTATCCTGAAAGTAGTTGGCGATCTGAATGAAGGTGTTTTTCAACAGCATTACACCGCTCTGCCAATTCAAGGTACAGCTTTCGATTTGATTCTGAGTTCACGGGAGATTAAAAAACGTGCTCTTGAAGAGCATGACAAGCTGCTTCTGCCGGTCACGGAGTCTGCTGCAACTCCAGATCAATGCCTGACTCTCCCACTTTATAATCGACGTAATGAAATCTTCGGAATTGTCGTACTACAACTGCTTGAAAACCAGAGTCCGAGCGATTTTGAGATGAAGGTGCTGCATGTACTGATAGCCTTGATCTCGGTATCCTTAGAAAATGCGCATCTCTTTCAGCTTGCCACTGTGGATGGTTTGACCAAGCTCTATGTCCGCCGGTTTTTTGAAATCCGTATCCAGGAAGAGATCGCACGTATAAAACGTTCCGACGGTTCGATGGGTTTACTCATCACCGATATCGATCATTTCAAGCATTTCAACGACACTTATGGGCATCAGCAGGGCGATATTGTTCTTTATGAGTTAGCGAAATTGATGAAGGATACTTTACGCAAGGACATCGACATCCCCTGCCGATACGGCGGCGAGGAATTTGCCATCATCCTTCTGGATACTGACATCGCCGGAACCTTCGAAGTTGCGGAGCGGATGCGGAAACGCTGTGAGCAATACGATTTCCCCGGTCAGAAAAAACCCCTGCGTGTGACCTTCAGCGGCGGCATCGCACACTTCGATCGGAATTTGTTCATCTCAAAAGATGAGATCATCCGACGGGCTGATGAGATGCTTTATAAAGCAAAGCAATCCGGCAGAAATCGGATCTGTGTTTGGGATGAGTGATGAAAATAGTAAGATACCACTTAATCAGTATGTTTCAGGATATACTGGCAAATAACAAAGAAGCGATTTGCAGTATACCCAGGCTGAATTTCTATAGGCAAACTGAGGATAGTAATTAAATGAAAAATGCGAACAGTTTCTGAAATTAAAGACCTTCTCAATGAGCTGGATCACCAAAATGCGGATTCCCTTGAAAATCAAGATTTAGACTTTAAGGAATGGAATCAACAGAGCATGGATGACTCGATTAAGATGGTAATATCCATGGCAATCTGCATGGCTAATGGAGGTGGTGGTACAGTCGTCCTTGGTATCAATGATAAAGAAGTAGGTCGTTTGCGCGCAATTATCGGCGTACCGCCGGAAGTGGATGTCAATCGTCTTAAAAAAGTTGTCTATGATTCCACCGATCCAAAACTAACTCCGGTCTTCGAAGAACTCTATGTTTTAGAAGGTTTTGGTCGTCTTTTGATCATGCAAATCTATCCGGGTATCCCTCCCTACACAGATACGAGTGGACGGGGTGCAATACGAATTGGAAAAGATTGCATGCCACTAACAGGTTCCCTGCGTCGTCGAGTTATGGTGGAAACCGGCGAAACCGATTTTACTGCCGAAGTTATTCCGGGCGATCCGCACCAGTCGCTTTCCCCCTCATCAATGGAGCATCTTCGTGATGTTGCACGGCATGAAAGAGTTCCCGATGAACTCATTCGACTATCTGACATAGACTTGTTGACTCAGATCGGTGTTCTCAAGTCCGGGCGCTTGACTCGTGCCGGTGTTTTACTGGCAGGGACAGAAACCGCCATAAGAAAACATATACCCGGATATATTTGGACACATCTGCGGATGGATTCCGACACTCGGTATACAGACCGTGCTGATGGAGTGAGTGCCCTTCCCACTACACTTTCCCGTTTACTTGAACGAATAAACGCAGACAATCCAATCCAGACACTCGAATACGGCATGTTTCACTTCGAATATCGCATTTATCCCGAACTGGTGCTGCGAGAAGCACTGATGAACGCTCTTTGCCACACAGATTTCCGGATTGCTGGACCTATTATGGTCAAACAATTTCCCGACCGCTTAGAGATCAGTAACCCTGGTGGTTTCATCGCCGGTATCACGCCTCATAACATCCTTCATCACCCGCCCGCTGCCCGGAATCCGCTTCTTGTTGAAGCATTGGTTCGTCTTCGCGTGGTAAATCGCAGCAATCTTGGAGTTAATCGGATGTATGAAGCATTACTTGTGGAAGGCAAGGAACCACCTCTAATTCAGGAAATCGGTGAATCGGTATTGGTGATTTTCAAACACTGCGACTTTTCTGCCGAATTCCGAACGTTCATCGTTGAAGAAAGTCAAGCTAACCGTTTGCTAAATGTTGAGCATTTGTTAGCGCTGTATTTCCTCCTCAGCCATTCTGAACTTGACACCGCTACTTTCGCCCCTCTGTGCCAACGAATGGAATCCCATGCAAAGGACATTTTAACTGAGATGGAACAGTCATATAATTACTTGGAACGCAGAGGAAAAGGAAAAGGAACTTATTGGACTTTACGTCCCGAGATTTATCGGCGGCTGGCTGAATCAAACCGCCCTGAACGTAACCCACCCATTGATTGGGAAGCAGCTAAGACCCGTATAATCAGTATGTTAATGGAACGCGCACGGCGTGGTGAATCAGGTCTAAGCAATAAGCAGATTCGCCAAATTACTCACTATGATCGCCACCAAGTCTCTCGCCTTTTTCGGGAACTCCAACATGAATTTACAGAAGTAAAGTGCATAGGACATGGCGCTGGAGCACAGTACTTGTGGCGTGGGAAAAAGGAATAATCAGGGATTGCGCAATTCATAAGCAATTATCATGAAAATTGCGCGCTAATTGCGCATTGCGCAATTGGGTGCGCAATTCTACACGCTATTGACAGTGCTTTTCAATGCGTGCTCAATACGTTTTTCGCATTCAGCAAGCATTAAAAATGAATATTACGCATTATTACATAGCTACATCCTGATATTCGACTGATAAACCCAAAGATTTCTTTTCCGTATCAGATGAAGAAATTGAATTATATATTGTGCCTTTTCAATACTGCTTTCTTCGCATTTTTGATTCTCAACGGCTGTACCTATTTCACCTCTCAACAAAAAGATCTGCGTGAGGTAGGATTGGCTCAATCTGCTCCGCTCAGACTGAATCTCATTTTCCCGAAAATTGCTCCCGGAGACAGCGTCGAGGTTGGTGCACTTACGGATAGCGTCTTTCTCTATGGAAATGTCTCGGATCCTACCGGTGAGTTGATTGTCGAAGGCATTCATTTTCCGATTCATCCGGGAGGAGGTTGGCTGGCTTATGTGCCCCTGGACAGTGTGAAGGATTACAGCAGCGAGGTGTTTGGCGATGCCGGGAGTGCATCCTCTGTAACCATTATCTACCGATCCGCCTCTTATGAGCGGGAATTGAAATCTCAAATCCCCATACCGGGACATACGGGGCTACCCGATGAACAGGTAATCCAGCGGCGTCTATGGTTTTTTCAACCGACACCTAAACCGATATACCCGGTAGTGACCGAGCCCTTCGATGCCCGTCTCGAAGTGACGAATACCTCGGCGAAAATCCGCTGTGGAATGCCCGGAACATACTATCTTTTCCCGCCGCTGGGTACTATTCTCAAGGCGACCGGCGTGCGAAAAACCGGACATACTTTTTACCAGGTTCCCTTGGGCGCTGGGGAGATTGGCTGGATTGAGGATGTGGAGGTGAAGGTGTCACCCGGGCAGCCCGGCGCGAAAGAATCGGTGATTTATTCTGTGGTGTGTGAAACCGAATCAGGTTCAACTCCCCATGCCGGAACGCACGGTGCTACTCGACGGGAGGTAACCCACATCAGGATTCCTCTTCGCGAAAAAATCCCGTTTCGAGTCCAGCGTGTCTCCGATGAACGGCTGGAATTGACACTTTACGGTGCAGTAAGTTGGACAGACTTGATCATCCAGCCGGCATCGAGTCGTGTAGTCGATGAGGTGCGGTGGAGTCAGATCGACCCGACAACCTACCGATTAACAGCGTTTCTTCACCCACAATGGTTCTGGGGATGGGAGATTGATTATAATGAGAAAAGGGAGTTGGTCTGGACGATATGTCAGGCACCGGAGATTCAACGACGGGAATTCGCTGGGATCACGATAGTTCTCGATCCGGGTCACGGCGGCGAGAATCTTGGCGCGATCGGTCCCACCGGATTGCTCGAAAAAGATGCGAACCTTGATCTTTGCCGTGAAGTCGAAGCTGAATTGCAGGATGCCGGGGCGACAGTATATCTCACCCGCAGTCATGATGAGGAGTTGTCTCTCGAGCAGAGGGTGGAGTTTGCGAACCAAGTCAAAGCGGATATGTTTATCTCCATGCACTACAATAGTCTTCCCCAGGGGAAGAATCCCTTTTGTAAGCATGGTACAAGCGTTCATTATAACCATCGTCACTCAAAGGAGCTGGCAGAAATCCTGCTCGAAGAGATCACATGCACCATAGAATGGGAGGGAGAAGGATTACGTTACCAAGATCTCGCGATCCCACGTAACACCTCCTGCCCGACGGTGCTTATCGAGAATGGATTTTTACTGCATCCGGAAGAGGAAGCCCTGGCAAAAGAGAGAGATTTCCAGCGAGCAGTGGCGAAAGGGATTCGCAAGGGGATCAAACGCTATTTGGAATCAATCCGCACGAACCAAAGAGGATAAAATGACACAATTAAGACGTGATTTAAGCAACCACTGGATAGCGGGTGTGTGCAGCGGCATCGGCGAAGCTCTGAATGTCGATCCGACGATTATCCGTATTCTCTGGCTGCTGCTGACTTTCGCTGGCATAGGAGCCGGAGTGGTAATCTATATCATTTGCTGGCTGGTAATTCCACCAAAACTTTAATTTGAGTGAGGGTTATTATGAACCTGGAAAATCCAACATATAAG
>CAZCRQ010000012.1:0-21337 GCA_964501095.1 uncultured bacterium
CCGTGCTTGCGATTCGTGTGTATAATTTTTCGCAGGCAGGGACGTCTACGCTACCCCTCGCAGGCGGGGACGCCTACGCTACCAGGTTAAATGTCAAAATATTATTTCTTATTATAACTGTAGAAGGATAAATCGTGGTAAATACCGCAATGCATGATGATTTGGAAACCTTGCGACGAATCGCCGCAGCCAGAAATACTCTGAAAAATGAGATCGGAAAAATCATCATCGGTCAATCAGAAGTCATCGATCATCTTCTCATCAGCTTGTTTTCACGGGGGCATGTGCTTTTAGTGGGGGTACCCGGGTTGGCGAAAACGTTACTGATTCGTTGCCTTTCGCAAGCGCTCGACCTCAGTTTCAACCGCATCCAGTTCACGCCTGACCTGATGCCGTCGGACATCATCGGGACCGAGATCATCGAGGAGAACCGAGTGAGTGGAAGGAAGGAATTTCGGTTCATCAAGGGACCGATTTTCGCTCAGGTAGTCCTGGCGGATGAGGTGAACCGTACTCCGCCGAAGACTCAAGCTGCGCTGCTGCAGGCGATGCAGGAGCATGAAGTCAGCGCCGCCGGGGAGACTTACAAGCTCGAACAGCCGTTTTATGTCCTAGCAACGCAGAATCCCATCGAACAGGAAGGCACTTACCCGCTTCCTGAAGCTCAGTTGGATCGCTTCATGTTCATGGTGCGGGTGGATTATCCTTCGGCTGATGAGGAATTGAATATTGTCGGCAACACTACCTCCAGTCTCGATGCGAACATCGGGAAAGTGATGCAGGGTGACGAGATTCTGGAGTTGCAAAAGCTGGTGCGTCGGGTGCCGGTAGCGGAGAATGTTCTGCAATTTGCGGTCGATCTGGTGCGACTCAGCCGTGCGGAAAACGACAGTTCACCATCGTATGTCAAAGATTGGGTGCGCTGGGGAGCCGGACCCCGCGCCGGGCAGTATTTGATCCTCGGAGCAAAAGCCAAGGCGGTGCTCGATGGACGTCCGACTCCCGAAGTCAAGGATGTCCAGGAACTCGCCCATCCAGTATTACGTCACCGTCTGGTGCGAACCTTCCGCGCCGAAGCCGATGGAATTGACGTTGACCAGATTGTCGACTTGCTATTGAAAGAAAAGATGAAGTAATTTCAACCGCAAAGAAGCAAAGAAGCGAAGAAATAGACTTTGCTGACAGTAGAAAAAAATCAGATGTGGATAACATGCTGTAGCCTGAAGCCTGTAGCCTGAAGTTGGCGGTTAGAGGATTTTCAATGAGGAGGATTTTGTAATGGCTGACTTGAAAACGGCATTGTATGAGAAGCATGTGGCGTTGGGTGCGAAAATGGCACCGTTTGGCGGTTATATCATGCCGATCCAGTATCACAGCATCCAAGCCGAACATTTGCGGGTGCGCGAGACGGTGGGGGTGTTCGATGTTTCGCACATGGGCGAATTCATCGTGCGCGGTGAGGGAGCGCTGGATTTTGTCGATCGTATGACCGTGAATAGTGTGGCGAAATTGCAAATCGACCAGGCGCAGTATTCCGCGATGCTGTTGGAGAATGGGGGAATTGTCGATGATCTGCTGGTCTATCGTTTCGAGGATCATTTCATGATTGTAGTAAATGCCTCGAATCGTCGGAAAGATTTCGCTTGGTTGGAGAATCATCAGCCGGAAAACGTTGAGCTGTTCGATGCCAGCGAGGAGTACAGCCTGCTTGCGATTCAGGGGCGAAACGCTGTCGAACTAGTGCAATCCCTTACCGCGGAGAACCTCGAGGAAATCAAATACTATTGGTTCAAGGAAGGAGTGGTGGCGGACTGCCCGGCGATCATCAGTCGAACCGGCTATACCGGGGAGGATGGTCTGGAATTATATGTTGAGAACAAGTATGCGACAAAATTATGGGATCGGGTAATGGAAGCGGGGAAATCCTTCTCGATTGAACCTATCGGACTCGGTGCCCGTGATACCCTGCGTCTCGAGATGAAGTTCGCCCTTTACGGGAACGATATCGACGAGACCACCAATCCGATAGAAGCCGGGCTCGGTTGGATCACCAAATCGGCGAAAGGCGAATTTATCGGACGTAATGCGATTCTCGATGTCAAGAAACATGGAATCACCAGGAAACTGATCGGGTTTGAAGCGGAAGGGAAAGCGATTCCCCGTCATGGCTATGACTGTTTCCAGGGAGGGGACAAGATCGGACATGTCACCAGCGGCTGCTGGTCACCCTGCTTAGAGAAAGGGATTGGAATCGCCTACCTGGCGACCGAGTTCACCCAAGTCGGCACGCGGTTTGAAGTTGATATTCGCGGTAAGCGAATTCCAGCCGTAGTGGTCGATACCCCGTTCTACAAACGATCATATTAAGAAAGACAACTGTAGCCTGAAGCCTGTAGCCTGTAGCCTGAAGTCTGTAATTCCTCAGCCAAGAGCGTATTTTTCATCAGCATAGCGACCGTCATCGGACCGACACCTCCGGGTACTGGAGTGATTAGGAACGCCTTTTTCTGTACCGCGTCGAAATCGACATCACCGCATAGCCGGTAGCCGCGCTTTGAAGAAGCATCCTCGAGGCGGTTGATCCCGACATCGATCACCACCGCGCCTTCCTTCACCATCTCCGCAGTGACAAAATGCGGACGTCCGAGGGCGGCGATGAGAATATCCGCCTGACATGCGATCTCAGCCAGATTTCGAGTCCGGCTGTGGCATAAGGTAACCGTTGCATTTGCCCCCTCAGCTTTGCGGGCGAGCAACAGCGCCAATGGCATCCCGACAACATGACTGCGCCCGATCACTACCGCATGTTTTCCCTGCGGATCGACCTTGTAACGTCGCAGCAACTCCATTACACCCAACGGTGTGCAGCCGGCAAGACGCGGCTGCCCCAATGCCAGCAGACCCAGGTTATAAGGATGGAAACCATCCACATCCTTCAACGGATCGATGGCGCGGAAAACCGTTGCTTCATCCAAACCCTCAGACAGCGGAGATTGCACGATAAATCCGTGATAGCTAGGATCCCGGTTGATCTCCCCGACTTTTCGCATTAAGGTTGCTTGATCGGTGTCGGATGGCAGACGTAGGATCAGAGTTTTAATCCCGATCTCTTCACTTGCTTTCTCTTTCATGTTTACATAAGTATGCGAAGCTGGATCATCTCCAACCATAATAATCGCCAAACCGGGATGGCGACCGAGCTTTAGACGACGCTCCACTTCTTGTTTCGCTTCCTCACGTATCTGTGCGGCAATGCTTTTCCCATCTATCAAATTATCGGAATTCATTTATCTCCCTTCGTGTTCTTCGTGCCCTTCGTGGTAAGATAAAACTGCTGCATTTTCCGTGAATACAAATAGAAAATCATAAAATCGAAAATAAGATCGCACCAGGGGAAATGTTTACATCTGGTAGTCAGCCAGCGGAAAATACGGTAGATCTTCGGTTTGGTCAAACTTGTCACAATAGTGCGTATAAGGCATTGTCTTAGACCAATTGGAATTTCAGGAGGTCGTAAAAGGTCAAGGTTTAAAAGATGCTCAGCTTCTGAATACCGTTTTAGCAGCACGGGAACTACTAATGCGCCATATTCCAGGTAGCGTTTTTCGGTCTGCTCCCAAGTTTGAGTATGATAATGAAACGCCCAGGCGCGAGGTTCGGAGTAGATTTTCGCTCCGGCATGCTCCAACCGTAAGCCAAGATCGAGGTCTTCTCCTCCCCAACAGGGAAATGATTCATCAAAGCCTCCGACTTTACTCAGCCACTTCGAGAGGAGAGCAGCATTGCTGGAAACGAAGTATTTACCAGGGATTTGCGCGCCGGGCGGCAGTTTCGCCGCGCCACGGGTGTGATAATAACGAAGGAAAGCGGTCGTTTCGAGATGGGGATGAGGTTTTAGGCGTCCTACAACTACTCCATTGCATTCCATCACCGCACGAACAATAATCTCCAACCAGCTTGGAGGAACCTCCATATCGGCATCGAGAAAAGCTAAAATCTCTCCTGCGGCGACTTTTAATCCTTGATTACGAGCTTTCGCACGTCCCTGATTTTCTGAAAGTTGTATCAGCTTAAAATGAAGTTTACTTGACTGACTGTTTATCCACGAAGGACACCAAGGGGCACGAAGGGATTGGTGTACTTTGTGGTTAGACAAATCTGGTGCTCCCTGTGGGCTGCCATCATCGACAATAATCCATTCAAAACGATCGCCTGGAAAGGTTTGATATTTAAGGGAATTGTACAATCTGAAAAGACGCTCGGGTGTGTTGTAATGAGCGGTGATGATACTGGTAAAAGGGAAATTGAGATGATCTTTATTCAAGTACAATTCCACGTAATAGTTCAGCCGCCTGCTCGGGACGCATAGGATTTATAAATATGCCGCTGCCCCATTCAAAACCTGCCACATTGTTCAATCGTGGAATAATCTCTAAATGCCAATGCCAGTCGTTCTGGATGGTCGACCAATGAGTCGGACGCGGTGTAAAGCTCTCTGTGTTTGGCGAAGTGTGTAAAACCATATTATAAGGTGGATTCTGTAATCCCGCGTATAGTCGCTGAAGAATATCCTGCAACATGTTCACAAATTGCTTCAAATCATCATCGGTTGTCTTGCGATAATCGTGTTGATGCGATTTGGGCAACAGACAGATTTCATAAGGGAATCGACTGGCAAAGGGTGTAAATGCCAGGAAGCGCTCGTTCTGCGCCACAATTCGTCGGTTTTCCCGAACTTCCTGTGCAATTATATCACAAAATAGACACCGTTCCTTGGCATAATAATGTTGTTTCGCCGATTCCAACTCCTTGGCGATAATCAATGGCGTAACCGGCAATGCCGTAATTTGCGAATGGGGATGAACTATGGTCGAACCGGCAAACTCTCCATGATTGCGATAGACGAGGATGTAACGGAACCGCTTATCCTTCATTAGATCGATTAATCTCTCACGATACGCCTTGACAACCTCAAAAGCATGATTCGGGGGGAGAAATGCCAGGTCGGCATCACGATCCGGAGCTTCGATCACCACTTCATGAGCGCCGATCCCGTTCATCCGATCATAAAGCCCAACTCCTTCACGGTTTAAATTCCCTTCGATTCTGAGCGCGGGATATTTATTCGGTACGACCCGTACTTTCCATCCGGGGCTATCCGGCTTGATCCCGACTGTGCGTACAGCATAAACCTCAGGAGGCGTGGAGGATTCATTCCCTTCCGCGAAGGGATCAAATTCCGGTGTGGAACTGACTTTGACCTCGCTTTTACTATTGCGCGCCGTTTCATAATCCATCGGTCGGAATCCCCGCTCCGAGGCGATTACCACCCAGCGTTTTTGCACTGGATCATGACGCATTTCTGGCATTTTTAATTCTCCTCTGTGTCAGCCGAGGACGACTGACACCACTCCTTAATTCTCCTCTGTGTCAGCCGAGGACGACTGACACCACTCCTCACCCCTCACTCCTCTCGCAAGCACGGAGGCTTACGCTACCCCTCGCTCCATCACTCCTCACCCCTCACCTCTCACTCCTCACCCGCCCAGATATATGGATCTAATTCTTCAAAGAGACTATCACGTTCACAAATCTTCCGATAATGCTCCATCTCGGATTCTTCAACGATTTGCTCGGCGATCACCTTATTTAAGAGGTCTTTGAGGAAATTGAAATCCAATCTATGCTGTCGAAAGCGCATTTCAGCGTAATCTCGGGCGGCGGCGGTACTGATTAAGAATTGCCAATCGCTGGACTCCAATAATAAAAGTTCCCTGCCAAGCTGGGTGAAAATCTTCTTTGCCCATCCTTCAAGGTTGGGAAGTTGACGCGCCAGGCGGGTCATTGTCTTCTCGGCTTCGTGAATCGGACCCCAAGTCCAGCGGGTGTCCTGATTAAACCATATATAATGAAATCCGCCTTCGCCCCAAGAGCCTTCCGGCAGTTCGACAATCGGAGCTTCACCCATCTGTTCGACAAGCTGACTTCCAGTGGCAATTTTAATCTGCGGATGATCGTGAATTTTTTGAAACACCTGTTCGAGCCAATGCGGTCCTTCAAACCACCAATGCCCGAACAACTCAGTATCAAATGGGCTGACAACCACCCGTTGTCCTGGGGGAACGTCTTTTTCCTCTGCCAGTTCTTCGGCGATGGTGGCGACAAAATGATCGGAGTTCTCATTGAGTCTGGTTTGAACTTTTTCCATTTCATAAATCAACTTGTCGCCAAGATCCGCTTTGGCGCGAGTGACTTTCCAGTAACGGTGCCCGCCGGGAAAACGTTTTTTATGAAAATCCAGATAGTTGCCGTCGCCGGGATAACCATACTCACCAGACCAGACAAGGAGGCTGGTTTTTTCGTCACGGGTTAAAATGCTAACCGGCGCGCCTTCTTCCGTAGATCCCGCCACCCAATGTAGCCGATGGGGCGATTTCTTCAAATCTTCTTTTCGACAAACCATATCCCGTTTGCCGTTCGCCTGCTCCCAGAGCCGTTTCAGACCCTCGAAACGGTCGAGATATGCGCCAATCGCCTTACCGCCCTTTAACAGATGCGCATCGACAACGAAAAACCGTAGGTTGTATTTCTGTAAAATGCGTTCCAGACCCAAACGATTAAAACCTTTACTGTTCTGTTCGCTGGGACTGATCCAATGATAACCGGGACGATAGGCGCATTCCGGCAGCCAAATGCCGCGGGGATCACATCCGAAGTGACGGCGATAACTCTCCACACCCACCCGAACCTGCGCTTCCACTGCTTCATCGGTGCCTAAAAGGGGGAGGTAGCCGTGAGTCGCAGCACAGGTGATTATTTCCAACGCCCCTTCATCCTGGAGTCGCTTGAATCCTTGAATGATGTTCTGATTCAACGCTCCACGGAAATCTTCTTCGAGTCGGCGATAGTATTCGATCCAAAAACGGGCGATTTCCGCGTACTTTGGTTCATCTTCCCGCTCGAACTGGAGTAAATCCGCCTCGGCGGCTTCTTTTTTCATTTTCAGATAATCGAGGAACTCACCGGCGAAGGAGGGATCGCTCAGTTGCTCCGCCAGCACCGGGGTGATGCCGAGAGTGAGAGGCAGCTTGATCCCGTGTTGATGCAGGTTGTTAAACACACGCCAAAGCGGGATATAGGATTCACTGGCTGCCTCTGACAGCCAAACCATCCCATGGGGCCATTTCCCATGAGAGATGACATAGGGAAGATGGGTGTGGAGTACAAAGGTGAAACTGCCATACGAATCGGTTGATTTCATTGATTTTCCGGGTTCATTTTTTGGGGGGATTATCCGATCATTAGTATCTAAGTCATAAATTTCGTGTTTATTCTGGCAGAAAGTAACTTCGGTTCCTTATTACTCCTCTACCTTATTACTCCTCTACCTTATTACTCCTCTACCTTCTTCAATTGGTTCTGGCTCGTCCAGGTAAGGACCCTATTCAACCCATTAGACTTATTTGTCCTATCGTTCAGAATGACCAGGTAACGGGAATTTTAATGAACTAAACAGTTTCTAAGAGCCCGAATCTATATAAATCCCTAGATTATTCAAAGGTTTCCCGAACAATCAGCGAGAGATCCATCGCCTTGACTGAGTGAGTCAAAGCACCGAGAGAAATGCGATCGACACCGGTCAGGGCAATTTCCCGGAGATTCTGCAAGTTGACACCACCGGAAGCTTCCAGCGGGCATCGCCCCGCGGTGATTTCAACTGCACCCTTGAGCTGCTCTACCGAGAAATTATCGAGCAAAATTCGTTCCGGTTGCGCACGCAGGGCGATCTTAAGTTCTTTAAAGTCTGTCACTTCAACTTCAATCGGCACTTGTGCGGAGGAGAAACCATGTTGTTCCCGCCACGATTTACAGGCAAGAATTGCCTCAAGAATCCCCCCCGCTGACTGTATATGATTTTCCTTGATCAAAATTTCATCGTAAAGTCCCAAACGGTGGTTTGAGGCTCCACCGGTACGGACAGCATATTTTTCCGCGAGACGCAATCCGGGCAGGGTTTTGCGAGTATCCAGCACTATCGCTTTCGTACCCTTTACCAATGTTGTCGCAACCGATGCCATCGTGGCGATTCCGCTGAAGTGTGATAGACCATTCAACGCCGTTCGCTCACAGATAAGGATGCCGCGCAATGATCCTCGAACTTCCGCAATGATTTTCCCCTTCTCAACTTTATCGCCATCATCGACAAAAAATTGCCAGGCGACCGGGGGTGATGTCAATTCACCGCAGACAGTCGCCCAATCGGCTCCGGCGATCACACCACTCTGTTTCGCGGTTACTTCCGCCCTGCCTTTTAATTCAAACGGCACCGTCGCCTGGCAGGTGAGATCACCGCGCTCCCCCAAATCTTCCGCCAAAGCTTCATAGACATGACGCTCCAGCCATTTCCTCCCAACCGTTTCCAATAATCCCACGTATTTTTCCTTATTTCAAATAATCTACCGCGCTAAGCACCGCCAGTACCGCACTGGCGATTATACCCAATCCGATCAGGTGAATCAGGAATGGATGCCCCCAACCAAATAGGTCTATGGCGGCAAGAACGGCAAAGGCGACTATCAAAGTGATAAGTTCCGTCGTGGTCTTCGCTTTCGCAACGAACGAAGTGACAATTGGTCGATGATGGTAGGCTTTATAGGCACGGACAATAGTAATCACTAACTCGCGTAGGGCAATAACGAGGACCGCCGCCACGACTACGGTTTTCCAACCTTCCCACTCCATGTCCCTCCGTAGAATCAGGGCGAAAAATCCGGCAAGCACCTGGGTTTTATCCGCCAATGGATCAAGAAAGGCGCCGATTCGGGTGATCGCCCCCATTCGTCTTGCCAGTACTCCATCCAAAAGATCGGTCAAGGCGCTGAGATAGAAACACCCGGTGGCGATCAAACGCCATTCCACCGTGGATTGCCAGGCGAATCCATAAAGAAAGATCGCAGTTAGTGGAAATCGAAGAAGTGTGATCAGATTTGGAAGATGATGTCGCATCGTCATTTGATCGTGATGGAGTTCGGAAAATCACTCATCTTTATAATATACTAAGGAAATTGCTGAAGTCAGACATCGTTCCGTAAACCTCTGGCGAAGGGAAAAAGGTGTTTCTAGCTTGAAAAGTTTTTACATTTAACATCCATGACAAAGAAACCACAAAAGCGAAAAATGAGTGGGAGGAGTTCATCCCCGAAACATAAGCTGCGGGATGTTGTGGCAATCCTGTTGCTTACTGCCTCTATACTGTCTATTGCCGCTTTACTCTCGTACCATCCTGAGGATCCACCGAACGGTACTGCGAAAATCATCTCCAACCGTCTGGGAATCGGCGGCGCTTATATCGCGAATATACTGGTTCACTACACTTTCGGACGTTATATCTCGCTTCTCATTCCCGGACTGATTGCCCTGTTCGCCTTGACCGTTTTGATCGGCAAAGGACTCAATTGGACTTTTCGCATCGGCATGATTTTAGGGAATGGGGCGATCATCACCGCGGCGGGATGGGGAGTGCTCATCTACGAACGTGAAGATGCCTGGGAATATGTCGGTTTGATTGGCGGGGAGCTGGCAAGCCTGCTGCTCCTCGCCCTGGGAAAACCCGGCGCACTGATCCTCATCTGCGGTTTGATACTTGTCTACCTCACCATCGTCTTTGGTGTTCGTTGGAATGCTGTTTGGGAAGTGATTCAATCCGTCGGATTATGGCTCTGGGGAATACTTCTTGCGATGATGCAAAAATGGCGTGCAAAGGCAGAGATGGAGGAAGTAGAGATTGAAAGTGAAGAACCGCTGAGCGAATACCAGGGTGATAAACCAATAAAATCCGTCATGGGAAAAGAGAAGCTGAAATTTGATACCTATATCGTCCATCATCCCAAAGAACGTGTGGTGGTAGAACCCGACTTTCTTGGGAATGGGGCTCATGAAATAGGGGAAGCGTTGAAGGAGCTGCCAGCTACTGGCTCCAATTATGTCGTGCCGCCGGTCGACCTCTTGATTCAACCGGAGGAGGATGAAACCCAAGCTGCAGTTGATGAACGATTTCTACGGGAGCAAGCGGCACGGCTCGAGGAGAGTCTGGCGGAATATGGCGTGGACGCTCATGTTCTGAAAATTCATCCCGGTCCGGTGGTGACTCGTTTCGATCTAAAACCGGCGCCTGGGATCAAGGTCAACCGTATCACCGCGCTGGAGGATGATCTTACCATGGCGATGGAAGCCCCTTCCTTACGCATCATTGCGCCGATTCCCGGAGAAGGGGCGGTGGGCATAGAAATCCCGAATCCTGAACTGGCGGTGGTACGACTTGGAGAGATTGTTACCGCACCGCAGTTTCTCGAGTCGAAAGAGCCGTTGCTTTTCGCCTTAGGCAAGACCGCCCAGGGCGATGTATTTGTCGCCGACTTGGCGAAAATGCCCCATCTGTTGATCGCCGGAACTACCGGTTCCGGAAAATCGGTCTGCATCAATACCATCATCACTTGTCTTTTACTCAAGAACCGTCCGGATGAAGTGATGATCGCTCTGATCGATCCGAAGAAGATCGAACTCAGCATCTATGCCGAATTGAGACGTCATCATCTTCTATATCTCGAGGAGATCGACGAAGTGATCGCCACGGAACCGAAAAACGCCGTTCTCCTGCTGCGAAGCATCGTGATGGAGATGGAGCGTCGTTACGATCTCTTGGCGGAAACTGGAGCGCGCAGCATTTTGGAATTTAACCGTTACGTTGAAGAGGGACGTGTGAAACCGGATGAGGAAGGCAATCTGCCAAAGAAGTTGCCCCATATCGTGACCATCATCGATGAATTGGCGGACTTGATGCTCACCGCGGCAAAGGAAGTGGAAGAGCCAATTGCCCGTCTTGCCCAGATGGCAAGGGCGATCGGGATACATCTGGTTGTCGCCACTCAGCGTCCTTCGGTAGATGTGATTACCGGGGTGATAAAGGCGAATTTCCCGGCGCGGCTGGCGTTCATGGTGGCATCGAAGATCGACAGCCGGACAATTCTCGACCGCTCCGGAGCTGAAGCCCTGCTTGGCAGGGGCGATGCCTTGTTGATGACCAATCAATCGCCGCATCCGATTCGTCTTCATGCCGCTTTGATCACCACTGATGAAGTTCATGCGATTCTCAAGCATGTTTGTCGCCAACCGGCTTATATAAAGCTGTGCAGTCTGAAGATGCCGGAGATGGGAGGAGGGGAGAATTATGCCAATGGACTCGACATGGAAGGGCGGGATCCGCTTTTTGCGGAAGCGGCGCGTCTGGTCGTCTATCATCAGCAGGGTTCGGTTTCACTGATTCAACGACGTTTGAAAGTCGGCTACAGTCGAGCAGGCAGGATCCTCGATCAATTGGAGCAAGCGAATGTCGTCGGTCCCTTCGAGGGATCGAAAGCGCGGGAAGTGCTGATGAAGCCCGAGGATCTTGAGGAGTTTCTCTCATGACAGAATGTTTTGGAATAGTTTTGAATTATCCAGGAAGTCATCTAGGACATCATTCCCGGTGGGTGCCCTGCACTACTTGTTGTGCAGGGTGATTATAATGTCAGTTCATATTTCCTGCACAACAAGGTAGTACAGGGCACCCAATGATGTTTTTCCATTCTCGGACAGCCTGGAAAGTGGGAATGACACCTCGGGTGACTTCCCTACATTTTATGACAGCCTGCTTCGCGGGAACGAGACTGACAGAGAGTTTTTTCATTATCGGACAGACTAATGAGTGAAATTACTAAAAGTAGGATTCTCCGGTTTCTTATAATTCTTTATTGTGCTTTTATCTGCCTAAATGTAAGTCAGGCATCCCCGCCTTCCGGAAAGCGACTTATCAAGCAGCTTCAATTGGCTTACGAAAATGCGCAGACCATTTCCTGCACTTTTCGGATGGAGTTCCAATGGACACTAGCCGGGGAGATAGATATTACCGAAGGCTCGATGTTGCTGGCGAAAGAGAATCGTTTCCATTATGAAACGCCGCAGCAGGTATCGGTATGCGATGGAGAGACGCTTTGGCGCTTCAACAAGACCAGTCAGCAGGTAATAGTCGAGAACCAGAAGGAAGCGGAAACTGGGGTGATGCCGCGCGAGATTCTCTTTGAATATCCAAAACAATTTGAGGTGATAGAGGTGAAAGACGCCGTGGTTAAAGATCGCCAAAGTTATCTCTTGGAAATGCAGCCGCGTGACAATACTCTTGGCATCACTTCATTAAAACTCTGGCTAGACGCTGAAGATTCCCTGACACGTCGGATGGAATGGATCGATATTGATGGAAACCGCACCACTTATGTGTTGGAATCTCTTTTACTAAATCAGGAAATCCCTAATGATCGTTTCGTTTTTATCATTCCTGAAAATGCAACGGTCTATGATCTGAGATAGCTGCGTTATGAAACAATGGCAATCATTGGCAGGTTTTGGAATCAGTCTGATTTTTCTCTATTTGGTCTTCTTCAAACCGGATCTTACCAATTTATTTCGCGGCGATCGGGCGTTTTTTGACGCTTTGTTCGGTTCGATGCGTATCAATGTTCATGACCTGCAAGTTGCTTTGGAGATGTTTCGCCTTGTTCCCGCTATAGTCGCTTCAGGTATTTTAATCCTTTCCTTGCTCCTCCGTTCCTGGCGTTGGCAGCTAATGATCAAGCAAGTTGGACCAGTTCGTTTTTCAACAGTATTGTGGAGCAATAGTCTGGGATATTTGTTGAACAATTTGCTTCCCTTTCGCATCGGTGAAGTGATTCGTGCAATGATAGTGGCGCGAGATTCCGATCTCTCAAAAGTCACCATGGTCAGCGTGGTCATCCTCGAACGAATCCTCGATATGGCGGGATTGGTGCTGCTCTTCGGTTTAGTTTTAGCCGTTTACCCTTTTCCTTACTGGCTGCGTCTCGGTGGATTGCTTTTTTCCGCCCTGGTGGTTTTATGGTTGATAATTTGTATTATTCTCAGCAGTTCTCATAAAAAAGTAATCAATTGGATCAAAATCCGAATCAAGGATAAACCACCGATAATCCTGCATCTCGGCGACGGGATCATCAATTCGATCTTTGGACTGCGCGTTCTGAGAAAAACTGGCGCGATGATCAACGTCACCTGGTCATCTATCGTTCTTTGGATTCTCTATGTTTCCGTAATGAAATTCGCCTTGGATTCCTTCGGTTTCACCACGGGCTTGTATTCGTCGATCGGGACAACCGGCTGGTTGCCGGCTGCCGTTCTGACTATTATGACTACGATTGGATTGGCGGTTCCCACTGCTCCCGGCGGGATCGGCACTTATCACGCCTCCGCCTTGATCACCCTCACCTGGTTTCAAGTTCCCGAAGCGATGGGAGTAGTGTTTGTCACAACCATGCATTTATACATGAACACGACTTTGAATATCATGGGTTTGATCGCCATGTGGCAGCTCGGATTATCCTGGAAATTACTCATGAAGAAAGTGAAGGAAGAGAAAGTGGAACTCACTTCCAGCTCCGGCAACGATCAGAAGTCGTTTGAATCGTAAAGTCACTGACTGGTGAAAATTACCTTATTAATGGAATTACAAACTAAAATACAATTAGTCAAGTATCTGGAAACTTTTATTACAACGACGAGACGTTCACGTCTGGAAGAAGTGCTGCAAAATCGCACCCGCAAAGTCGTCGCCGTTCTGGAAAACATCTTTCAGCCTCAAAACGCCAGCGCGGTGGTGCGCACCTGCGATTGCCTCGGTATTCAAGACCTCTACATCATCGAGAAGGACAATGTTTATCGAGTCAATCCGAAGATAACACTGGGCTCCTCCCAATGGGTTAACCTGATTCGTTTCAGTAGGTATGAAAACAACACCCACGCCTGCATCACATCCCTCCGTGAGCAGCAATATCGGATTATCGGCGCCTCCCCGCATCAGGAAAGCTTTCGTTTGGAAGAGCTGTCTCTCGAGGGAAAACTGGCTTTGTTGTTTGGGAAAGAGGATGTGGGACTTTCCGCTGACGCCCTTGACCGGTGCGATGAGTTTGTGAAAATCCCAATGTACGGTTTTACCGAGAGTTACAACCTTTCGGTCAGCGCGGCGATTGTTTTGAGTCATGTGATGATGCGAATACGGACAGAGCAACCAGAATTCTGGTGCCTAAGTGAGGAAGAGAAGATCGATCTGAAATTGACCTGGCTGCGGAAAATGATACGTCGGCATGATCTTCATGAAGCAGAGTTCTTTGCCAGAGGGATGAGAGAGAAAAACGGATGACTCTGGAGGAGCCACCCGCTGACGATGTGGGAACGTGGAGGATGGAAGAGGCCACCCATACCAACCTCCGCCGCTGATTCCAACCGGATTCTCCAATCTATGATCAGATCACCCGCAGGTTCAGAAAATAATTCCGCTCTCCATGCCGCATCCCCGCAGATAAGCATTTCAAACTGATTCATTTCCCTCACCCGTGTTATTATATTGCAAGCAGTATACCAGAATCAGTTGCTTCTGTCTCCTTTCGCTAAGCATTTGAATAATAGTATATTAGCTAGATTTTTTATTTATGAAAAACTTATAGTTTCGCAAGTAACTGTAAACAGAATTCACATAGTTGTGCCTATCATTCACAAGTGCGGAATATTACCTTACTCGACCCTCTGCTAGGCTCGGATAAACAGCTTCGAGGAACAGATGTCTCTTATGTTTCTAATGAATTCACAGGAAAGGCGTATTGGTTCGAGGTTAGCAGGGATGAGCGGACAAAATAGGAGGTTGCCGTGAAGAGATTCTCTTTTTGGTTATTGGCGTCGACCCTGGCGCTCTCCCTGAAGGTTTATGCCCAGGACAGCCTTCATGTCACAATTGTCGGACGATTGGAGAGTAATTGGGATTCAGTCAGAGATGTTGCGGTGAGGGACTCCTACGCTTACCTGGCGACTTGTAATACAGGTTTATACATAGTCGACATCAGCGATCCCGCGAATCTTAGTGAAGTCGGATTATACGATACTCCTGGCGTTGCTTACGGTATAGCGGTAGCTGGTGATTACGCCTACATCGCGGATTATAGCTCTGGGATCTGTATCCTCGACATCAGTGATCCTCCAAATCCTTTGCTGATGAGTACTTACAATACTCCGGGGGCGGCATACAATCTAACGGTTTCCGATAATCATGCATTTATCGCAACCGGCAGTGGTGGCTTATCTATAATCAATGTCAGCGATCCATCACATCCGGTCGAAACCGGATTTTACGACACTCCGGGACTTGCTTATGCCGTAGCGCTCTCAGGTGATCTTGCTATTGTAGCCGATGGCGGCACGGGGATACTCATTCTCGATATCAGCCATCTAGCTGATCCCTTATTGATCGGATTGTATGACACACCTGGATCGGCTTATGGTGTAGCGATCTCGGGAGATTACGCCACTGTGGCGGATAAAGCCAGCGGTTTGCGTATTGTCGACCTCAGCAATCCGGCAAATCCAATAGAAACAGGATTTTATGATACACCAGGGGAAGCGCGTGAAGTGATGGTGGCGGGAAATCATGCTTTTGTAGCTGATTATAATGGAGGTCTGCGTATAATCGACCTCATCGATCCGACAACTCCTCTAGAGACTGGATTTTACGACACGCCCCAATTTGCCCGTGGGGTTGCACCAGTGATCCCCTTGGTTTACCTGGCGAACTATCGATATTTCGAGGTTTATAATTGCTCAAACGCTATTGATAATCAGCTTCCCAGAACAATGACAATTCCCCTGCAAGCGAATTATTTCGAACTGATCTCCACAAATTTGCTTCCGGAAAACCTAGATGCGGCGATGGTCTTCGGCGGGATCAACGGCTTGCGGATTGTCTATCAGAATGATGGGTGCATTTATCTACCCGGAGTGATAAACACAATCCATGAAATTTCGGTAAACCAAGGCTATCAGGTTTTTACCAATCTAGCCTCCGAGTTGACAATTGAGGGACGATTGCTGAGTCCGGATACTGAATACACGATTTCCCGTAATAGATGGAATTGGATTGGATTTCCGTATGATACTCCGGTGCCAGTGCAGGTTGCGCTTGCAGAGATCGAAGGCGCTTACCGGATTGTGCAAACCGATGATGGTCGTCTCTGGATCCCGGCGATTCCCCTCAATACACTTGGCGAAATGCAGCCGGGTGAGGGATATATGATCTTTCCCATAGAAGATGCGACGTTTCGCTTTCGGTTCGAGGAATAGAAGCTGTTTAGCTCAGTAAAAATCTACGCTACCTAGTCATTCTGAACGAAGTGAAGAATCTGATTTTCGCCACGCATAGAGAAATAAGGCAATCCCCGGCAAGTAACCCAAGAAAAAAATCTCCCAGTGGAAACGGTCGGGGACTTCCGAGATGAAGGCGATACGGTAATCCACGATAAAACTGAAGATGATGATCGACCCGCAGAGTATTTCCACTATCCACATCCACCAGGCGGGATGCATAGGTCGGTTCTGGTCTTCACGCCGCACGATCAATAGGCAGGCGCCCATCATTGCTAAACTTGCCAGTACCGGCGCCAATACCGGACCAATCCAAGGCAGCGGAATCAGGAACAAGACATCCCAGGTCAAAAGACTCGGAGGCCACCCCAATACTAAACGTAATCCAACATAATAGATAAGATCCCATACTCCGAATGCGTAGATGAAGTACCCGAATCGTTCCAGGGCAGAGCGTCCGACCAGAATCCCCAACGCGAGGAGCATCAAGACTGTGGCGATTTCCCGTCCCAACTCCACCATCCCGATATTCCACGAAACCCCCTTGACCGGAAACGTAAATCCCTCTGGGTAGTACAGCAACCGCAGATATACCACCACCGCCGCCTCAAGCCATCCCATCGCGATCCCAAATAGGGTTACCCAGAATATCTTCTTCTGACTCTCTGGAGTCATGTTTCTCACCTTGCGAACTAAACATTCGTTCAGTATATTTTCTCCATGAATACCACCTGGATCATTTTACGCCTCCCTGGCTTTTATGCCGTAGTGGAGAGCCGACTCCATCAGTTGAAATCCAGCGATCCTTTGCTGGTGATCATGGGCGAGGGTGCGCGGGCGCTGATTCTCTCTGTATCGCCGGAAGCCTACACCCGGGGAGCGCGTCCCGGGATGCGGTTGGTTGATTTACCAAACCTGAAATTTCACTGCATTCCGGCGGATCCTCATCGTTATCAACATGCGAATGCCGAGATTCTGCGAGTAATGCACACCAGTCTGCCGTCGCCATTTCTGCTAAGATACAGCTTTTTCGCCTCGGAATGGACAGGTGGAGTGCGTTTTCTCGAAAAGGCGGTTGACGAAGCGGATGAATTAGTTCGTCAGCTTGGTTTTCACGGCGCCTGGGGAATTGGCGCGACTGCGGCAGTGGCGGAAATTGCCGCCATACGGGCAAAACCGGGGCAGCGTATCCAGGTTAAATCCCCAGAAACACCGGTGTTCCTTGCCTCACAATCCTTGGAAGTATTGCACGATCTTGATAAATCCGCCTGCGACGCTCTGCATACCCTGGGGATTCACACGTTAGGACAGTTATCCGCGATGCCGTTGCTTCTACTCCGTGAGATGTTCGGTTCAGAGGGGCTTCATCTCCGCAACCTGGCGCGTCATGGAATTCGCCCGGCAGTTAAAAATCAATGGCGCGGAGTCAAACGTTTATCGGGCGATGAGGATAATCCGACAGTGGTGAATAGAGCTTTGACAGGATTGATCTCTCAAGGATTGGATGAGCTGACGGCGATAAACCGTCAACCCGCCTCTCTCTGGATCACCATTCAATACAGCGATTCAAAACGGGCGAGCGGCAGGCTGGACGCTGCCGGAATGAAGCACGAAGGTAACTGGCAGCACGCCGCGATTATATTGGTCAACCAACTCTGGAAACGTCGGGTGCGGCTCGCGGAAATTAGAGTATTGATTCGCTATGGACTTCCAGTTTCACAGCAGCTCTGCCTCTTTAATTTTCACCAACATGAGGAGAAAATGGAGACCCTTTCCCGGACGCTGAGAGAGATGCGCAGTCGGTGGGGTGGGAATGTTATTCACTTCGCTCCCAACTCCACAATACTCTCACATTGAACTATTACTTTTATGTCTTTGTGCCTTAGCGGTAAAATTATTCTCTAATCTCACAACAAAGACACAAAGATGTAAGTTTAATTATGAATTTGCATGAAACCACTTCAATTACATGATTTTATCCACCTTCATGTCCGCAGCCCTTTTTCGTTCTATGAGGGAGCGAGCAAATTGCCGGAACTGATGGAGACCGCAGTTCGCTTGGGTCAGAATGCCATCGCGATCACGGATCGGAATCGAACCAGCGGTATCATTCCCGCTGTCAAAGTAGCCCGTGAGCTGGGAATAAAAGTGATCCCGGGACTCCTGCTGGACGATCCGCGCGATGCCTCCCGCACCCTGCTGCTCTGGGCGAGAAACCTCACCGGATATAATGAACTATGCCGCCAGGCGACCGAACGGCAATTGAATCCTCAGTTTACCCTGGAAACGGCAGCGGAATCGATCAGAGATTCGGTCATTGCCGCGGCAGCGGATATTAGTTTACTCCAAATACTAAGGGATCAGTTGCCTCCGGGGGGCATATATGGTGAACTGACATTGCCCGAGGGGGAACAGAGCCGATACCGGATGCGGAAACTGTACGACTACTGCCGAAAAATCCATATCCCATTAGTGGTTACCGGGCAAGTGGCATACGCGGAGCCTTCGCAGCGCAATTTAGCCGATCTCCTCTTTTCTATCGGGCGACGGCAGGTGTTGCGTCGCGCCTCCAATTTCAAGCGACCGGTTGTCGCACGTCCCCTCGATGATGGCGGAGAACTTTTAACTGCTTTTCGTGGTCTGCCCGAAGCCCGGTTGAACTCTCGTTTAATTGCCGATCTCTGCAATGTCGATCTGCATCTTGGGGAGTTGAAATTTCCCCAGCCCAAATTGCCGGAAGGAACTAATCCATTCTATGAACTGCGGCAGCGAACCGAGCAGGGACTGAAGAAACGCTATGGGGACAATCCACCACTGGAGGCTCGTGAACGTCTGGCTTATGAACTCGGGGTGATCGGTCATCTCGGTTTTACCGGCTATATGCTGGTCGTTCACGACATCGCACGGGAAGCGTGGAGCCGTGGAATCCGTACTTTAGGACGCGGTTCTGCGGCGAACAGTATCGCCTGCTATTGCCTCGGATTGACCGACATCTGCCCGTTGAAATACAACCTCTACTTCGAGCGTTTTCTCAATCCGGAACGCACTTCACCGCCGGATGTCGATCTCGATTTCTCCTGGCGGGATCGGGATGAGGTGCTCCGTCACGTATACACGGCTTATGGAGATGATCATGTGGCAATGATCGCCACGACGATTACGTTTCGCGCCCGGGCGGCATTGCACGAAGCGGCGTTGTCGCACGGCATCCCCGAAGATGAGATCACCAAGATCACCAAACGAATCCCTTATTTCAGCCACGCTAGGACAATTGCTTCTTTATGCGAGGAATCGCCGGAGTGCGCCGAACTTCCCCTGAATCGCGAACCCTGGCTTACTATCTCGAAAGATGCAGATCAATTATTGGGATTCCCGCGGCATTTGTCAATTCATGTAGGCGGAATTATCATATCACCCGATCCTATCACAAACTGGACAGCTTTGGAGATGTCCGCCAAAGGATTTGTCATTACACAATATGATATGTACAGTATTGAAGACCTAGGCTTGGTGAAAATCGACCTGCTCAGCCAGCGCGCTCTCGGGGTCTTGAAAGATGCTGTGAATGAAGTCGAGCAGAACACCGGGCAGCGCCCGCCAGTAGATGACATCCCACATCTTTTCCACGATAAACCGACCTGGAATAACATCCGCACTGGCAAGACGATGGGATGTTTTTATATCGAATCGCCGGGAATGCAAGCATTGTTGAAAAAGCTGGACTGCGACAACTATGAACTGCTGGTCGCGGCAAGTTCGGTAATCCGTCCGGGCGTCAGCGAATCAGGAATGATGCAGCAATATATCGAACGGGTGCGCGATCCTTCCCAAGCTGAATATCTCCATCCCAAAATGCGCCCAATTCTGGCAGAAACCTACGGTGTGATGATTTACCAGGAGGATGTGATCAAGGTGGCGCATCACCTTGCGGGAATTTCACTGGGACGGGCGGATCTGCTGCGACGGGCGATGAGCGGAAAGAGCCGATCGCACAATGAAATGTCAAAACTTAAAGATGAATTTATTCAAGGCTGTCAAAAAAATGGAGTTCAAATTCATATCGCGGAGGAAATCTGGCGTCAGATTGCCTCATTCGCCGGATATGCTTTCTGCAAAGCGCACAGCGCTTCCTTCGCAGTGCTCTCCGTGCAGATCGCCTACCTTCGAACTCATCATCCGGCAGAATTTATCGCGGCGGTGCTTGCCAATGGAGGAGGGTACTTCAGCCAGGCAGCTTATGTCGAGGAAGCCAAACGGATGGGCTTGAAGGTGTTGCTGCCTGATGTCAATGAAAGCCGTCTGGAGCATTATGGTTATGACAAATTCATTCGCATTGGATTGAAGGGAATCGGCGTCCTACGGGAAACTACTCCGTCAAGAATTATTGAAAACCGGCAGCAGGAAGGTTTATATCAGGACTTGGGTGATTTTATCCGTCGGGTGAATCCATCGCGTGATGAGGTAGAAGCGTTGATTCAATGTGGGGCATTGGATGGATTTGGCAGCAATCGTCCGACCTTATTGCGACGCTTGAAAGCAGGATACAATAAGCTAAAGGAATCGCCGGGTCCCCTCGCGGTGGGCGTGGAGGATGTCTTCGCTCAACTGCCGGAGGCGACCGATTGGAGCGAAATGGAGAAGTGGACGGCGGAAAAGATGATTCTCGGCTTCTCGCCCGGGCAGCATCCCCTCGCTCTGCTGGATCTACCCACTGACGGTGGGGTTTGCGCCAGCATGATGGAACGATTTATCGGACATCGGGTAAAAATGATAGGGTGGGCATTCTCCCATAAAAGCATCAGCACCCGTACGACAAAAGAGACGATGAAATTCATTTCGATGGAGGATTTGACCGGCACCTTCGAGGTGACTGTATTTCCCCGGATTTATCAGCGTTACGCACCGAGATTGCATGGCAATGGTCCGTTTGCCGTGACCGGACGCCTTGAAGATGAACAGGGAGTTTGCACCTTGATTGCGGAACGGATTGAGAACCTTGCTGAGGGGTAGCGTAAGCCTCCGTGCTTGCGATTCCCTCCGTGCTTGCGATTCTAAAGATTGCGAATTGTTTGGTAGCGTAAGCCTCCGT
>CAZCRQ010000013.1:0-9938 GCA_964501095.1 uncultured bacterium
CCTGATTCGATTACTTGGGGAGATTTACGACCTTATGTTTTTTTCCGACTCACCAGGTTCAATGCAGATACCAGTTTCGTTTTTCAATGTCCTTTTGACCAAGATAAAGATACTGTAAGGATTAAAGGAAAAAAATATAAGCATAACTTAATGAAATCATTCATCTATAATCTATGGGACCTTCCGATTCCTCAAGATACTTCGGTATGGAAAATAAGCCTTGAGGTTCATACCAGCCCGACCGATACCGGGAGTATCATTGCACAATCAGGTAATGAAAAAATATTCAATGTCCTTCGCAGTCCGATCATGAACGCAATTGATTCTCTACAATGGGCGATTAATTATGATAGATTAGATAAACAGGTGGCGAAAGCCTTGCTTCCTGCGTTTCCTTATAATAACGATTTAATATGGTTTCTTTTTAGTCAATATCTCGAGGAAGATTCCTGCCAAATTGCCAGATTCTATGGTGTGAGTTATGCAAATGCCATGCAATATCAACTCGATGTTGATAAACAATTTCCCCCAGATTTTAATTACGAACGTCCGTTTGGAGGGTTTTGGGATCCCTCTCCCAAGGATCCAATTGTCGAGACTTATGAATTGTATCTGGAACATTGTGGTGAATAAACAGGCAGCCTGGATGTCCAGTCGTCCAGGAGAATCATCCAACAGATGGATCAAAGCCGGACGACATTGCGTCCGCGGGCTGCCGGGAGGCTGAAGCTGTGAAAAATACACACTGTATGCGCTATCGAAAATCAGACAGACTTCAATATTCAATTATGATCGGACTTTTACTGTCTGTTTGGCTGATTTCTATTATTTCAATCTCCATCGTTCAAGGAAAAGTTCCTGATCTGTCATTGGAAGCTACAAAATTTTACAATATCGGTTCGTGGCAACGATTGGAATCATTTCAGACCGACAGCCTTGAGGTGGATGGGGTAAAATTTCTTCCACCCTGGGCGCCGACTTGGAGCCGTGCCATTGAGGTCAGTTCCACCCAACGAGCAATTATCATCTGGGATGGTCGAAAATATACGCTAGATGCTATATTTTGTAAATACCAATCTACAACCTGGAAAGTCAAAGGCGTGGATCGCCTCTCGCTTCAGGAGAGTGATCCGTTTTTCGGTTCCGGCGAACTGGAAAAACCACTGCTCCCCCCAAACAACCTCCAGACCACGGATACGCTGTTTTCATCTTTCGGCTGCCTCGACCGTTCCAAGGGTGGCGTGCGTTATTATTCCCTTGATTTCAACACCTACAAATTAAAGGAAGACAGTGTCAAGATGCTGGGCTTTCGTCGCGGACAGCCATGGAAAGCGGTGTATCTCAAGGGTGATAAAAATGGCAACGGCGCGGGAATTACCGTGTTTCGTCCCTTGTCCCAGACTTGGGAGTGGTTCCCCAGCGATACCACTGATACATTGCATTTCCGCCTCGCCGATCATTCCGGATTGTACCATTACCGGATCGGGAACACTACACCCACGGCATTTCAGGACACCTTGGCGCTTACCTTTTTGATGTTTGACCCGATACAGGCGGTTCTCTATAATTTTCATTCCACTTATGGTGATGATGTTGTCGAACCGGATTGGACGCCGCGCCTGCTCGAGCAGTATCCACTGATGCCGGATTGGGGTAAATTGACTCACGACGGGATTAACCTGATAACCTACTCCAACATGAGCGGATTTTATTTCTTTCCCTTGGATGTTGATAAAGAGGGACGAATTTGGATCGGCTGTCCGAAGGAAAAATTGCTGTTTGTCATCGCAAATACGGATTTCCCTCACGGTGGGGTGAACAGCAAGGATTACCCCATTCATTCTACGGCAGATTTTCCTTCCTGTTTCGGGAGTACTGGAACACAGGCGATCGCCATCGACGCTTCTATTCGTGGTTATATCACCATTATAACCTCAAAGGGGATCGAAACGTTTACGGTTATCGAGAATTAAGGTGGTTTATCAGTACTATTTCTTCTCTGACAATTTCTCTATCACCATCAAAGGGACAAAATCCAGACCGATCACTAAAGAGCCAGGATAACATCTCTTGATCTCGAATGCTAAGTCGCCGGTTCCCGTGGCGATGTCCAGCGATCGCTCCAGACGCTTTGGAAATCGTCGCACACAAAACCGACGCCAAAGAATGTCCTGACTGCCGGAGAGGAGATGGTTAAGAAGATCATACCGTCTGGCGATCCGGTTGAACATTTCTCTGACAGAAAGACCAAACAGTTCTGATTTCAAGTGATAAGAATCTATGGTAATAAATTCACTTTTTATTTGTGTATTTCTTAAAATATATCTTCACATGATGAATAACGTAATCCTGCTCCTCTTGTGTCAGTTCATAATAACATGGAAGTCTCAACAGACGACTACTAATCGAATCTGTTATCGGTAGTTCAACCTTACAACTGCTTACTTGTTTTCCCATCGGTGATGAATGTAATGGGACATAGTGGAACACACTGTGGATATTATTTTTCTTCAGATAACTAATTAATCCGTCACGTAAATCACTGGTCGGAAGCACTAAATAGAACAAGTGCGCATTATGTTGACATTCCTTAGGCCACGATGGAAGCTTGACTAAACCTTGCGACTCAAGGGAGGCGAAAGCTTCTGCATAGTAGGAAAAAATCTTCCGGCGTTTACGGGTGATGGTCTCCGACTCTTCCAACTGGGCATAGAGAAACGCGGCGACAATTTCCGAAGGTAGGTATGAGGAACCGACATCCACCCAAGTATATTTATCAACTTCCCCTCGAAAGAACTTCGAGCGATTAGTTCCTTTTTCCCGAATAATTTCGGAGCGTTCCCAAAAACGGTCATCGTTGATCACCAGCGCTCCACCCTCGCCAGAGATAAAGTTCTTCGTCTCGTGGAAGCTATATGTTCCAAGATTCCCGATGGTACCAAGATAGCGTTCCTTATACGTCGCATTGACACCCTGAGCGGCATCCTCGACAACAAGCAAGTCATGCGCTCTGGCGATTTCGAGGATCTTGTCCATTTCTGCGCCCACTCCGGCATAATGAACCGGTACGATGACTTTCGTTTTGTCGGAAATCGCTTCTTCGATTTTTAATTCGTCAATGTTCATCGTGTCCTCACGAATGTCAACGAATCGAATTCTTGCCCCTTGTAAGACGAAAGCATTTGCGGTTGAGGAAAAGGTATAAGAAGGCATGATCACTTCATCACCCGGCTGGACATTGCAGAGCAAGGCTGTCATATCCAATGCGGCGGTACAGGTAGGAGTCAGCAGTACCTTTTTCGCGTTAAAGTGCTCTTCCATCCAGAGTTGGCAAAGCTTGGTGAATTTACCATCGCCGGCAAGATGTCCACCTAGCACTGCTTGGGATATATAAAACAGTTCCTTGCCTACGATGAACGGGCGGTTGAATGGTATAAAATCTTTCAATTTGATTCTGGCTTTCTATGCAAAAATGCTGACATGACAAGCTTGGCTTCTCCTAAAACAACAACTTCGACATCTTGATTAAAAACTTCTGTTTTAAGACTAATTCGTCCTCTTCCTTTATCCCATGACATCACCACAACTTTTGCCGTGATAGTATCTCCTGGATATACCGGAGCGGTAAACTGCAGAGTCTGATTAAGGTAAATTGCCCCTGGACCAGGCAGCATCGTCCCCAATACAGCGGATATCAATCCGGCAACCAACATACCATGAGCGATTTGCCCTTTGAACATTGTGCTTTCAGCGTATTCTCTATCAAGATGAAGAGGATTGGTATCCTGCGAGATTCGGGCAAAGGTTTGAATATCCTCAAGTGAAACAACTTTAGTAAGAGTTGCTTCTTCACCAATGATAAAATCAGTCCGTTCCGTAACCGACATTTTCGTTCTCCGCAAGGATGTATTAAAACCATTTGTGCAGTGTATAGAATGAGTGATCCATCTCAAATCCGCACCTTGCCCACACTTTCTGTACAGGAATATTGGTTACTTGTGTTGAAACTACCATTGAGCTTCGCCCATGATCTTTGAACCACTGCAACGAACGAATAATAAAAGAACGATAAACGCCTTTTCCCTGGGCGAAGGGCGCCACGCCGAACAGAACCCCCTCGCCTTCCTGGTCGCTGTTATATCGAAGTGTAGCAAATCCCGCCACACGACCATCCAATTCAGCGATCAACACTTCATCCGCCAGCTTCTTATCTACGCAAGAACGTGCCGCCCAATCAGAATAGGTTTCATCGCACTTTACCGGATCAAGCCTCTTGTCCGCGTGGTAATGACCGTAATAACCTTTAAATGACTCCATAGCGATTTCTCGGACAGCAACTTCATCGAAAGGTTTCAGGGAGCGAATTGGAATCTTACCGGAATCAAGGGGAATTGCTTTTTTTTCTAAATCAAATTTATAATAAACGAGCGTGTCCGTTAATAAATAACCACGATATTCCATTTCCTGGACCAATCTAAGTTCATTCGTAGGAACGCGTGCTACAAGGAACTTGACCTGATTGTCTTTGACGAATACCTCAGCCTTCTCAAGGTCCGCGATGCTCAGGAAAAACGTTCGAGCAGATTCAATGCCAAATCTTTCTTTGTCTAAGGGGAAAAGACGCAAAGAAATGTCGGTTGTCATGCTTCCTCCAGATAGGTGAATTCTGCTAGGAACTATATTCTACTCGTTCGTTTGCTGTTGTTCGCTCCTTCCTTGAGAAGTCGAAACTTCACGAATAATAAAAGGAGGACGTTCCTGTATTCTAAAGTGAATTCGTGCCAGGTATTCACCGAAAATGCCAAGGGCAAAAAGCTGCGCGCCGGAAAAAATGGAAATAATAGAAGCAAGAAATGGGAATCCCGGTGCGCTCTTTCCTAGAATCAGGTAGCTAATTATAACGTATGCTAAGACTCCAACGCCAAAAAGAGTAAGGTAAAAGCCAAGCCACATGGTAAACTGAAGCGGCTTGATACTGAACCCGGTCAACATTGTCAAGGCATGACTCATCAACTTAACGACAGTATAATTCGATGTTCCAAATTCACGAGGCTTTTGTTCTACTTCAACCGCGGAAAACCGACTGGTTCCCCAAGTTAGCAAAACATCGATAGAAATTAGATGACTCTTGTGAGTTCTAAATGCCTCACATACCAAAGATCTAAAAGCTCTGAAAGAACTAGTTCGTCCGGCAGTCTCTGCACCCATTGAATCTTGAAGCACTAACTTAGTTATCCGTGAAGCCAAGTTTCTGAAGAAACCATGATATTGACGTGCCGGATACCCGTAGACCACATCATAGCCCTTCTCTATCTCCTCAATCAACTTTGGTATTTCTTCCGGTGGATTTTGCAAATCATCATCTAAAGTAACACATAATTTATATTGGACAGTACGTATTCCACATAGAAGGGCATTATGTTGTCCATAATTCCGCATGAGATTAATACCTTTAATTTCAGAGTAAATATTCGTAAGTTCTTTGATCGTCTCCCATGTATTGTCCGGGCTACCATCATTGACCAGAATAATCTCATACTGAGAACAGAGTTCGGACAACACCCGAATCAGCCGATCGCAGAGAATGGGTAGAGATTCACTGCTCCGGTAACATGGAACCACTACAGAAATGCTTCTATCGAAAGCCATTACCAACCTTCACTTTACGTTGTACCCTTGTAACTTAGGGGTGAAAAATAAAAATAGAAAACGGGCGAGATGGCATCAGTCTCGCCCGCTTCGGGAGACCGCTCTCGCACAGGGAGGAAAGCGAAAGCGGGTACGATGTTATTCAGGAGAACATTCTGATAATGAAAAGTGTGATTCGATTTTATTCCGGTTTTATTGTTGACGATTGATTCATGTATCTTGTAATGCTATTAACCTCAGGCGATTCTAATCAAATGTCCGATCATTTTTCCTGCTTCTAACCCTTATACGTAGCAGGTGATATTAGGGTTCCCTATTTTCTCCCGGAGTCGGAGTCACTGGCTCTCCGGATCGAGTTACTTTTCCTGCGGCTTGATCGCTTCAGTCTTTGGCGCAGAGTCGAAGAAAAGGTTGTTCTCCTTGACTCTCACCTTGACCAGGTTGCCGTCAATGATGGTTCCCTTCAACAATTCTTCCGCGAGGGGATCTTCGATATAGCGTTCGATGGTACGTCTCATCGGGCGCGCCCCGGTGCGAAAACTGAACCCTTTGTCGCAGAGAAATTCTTTTGCCGGTTGGGTCACTTCTACTACAATATCACGATCCTTCAGCCTGTCGTTTATTTCCTTCAAGTAAATATCTTCGATCATCATGATGTGCTCACGTTCCAGGGGACGAAAGACGATGATCTCATCCAGGCGGTTGAGAAATTCGGGACGGAACAACTCTTCCGCTTCCTTCAACATCTTCTCCTTCATCTGCTGATAGGAGGATGCCGATTCCTTTTCTCCAAAGCCGATGGAGCCTTTTTTCGCTTCCCGTGTGCCGAGGTTTGAGGTCATGATGATTACTGTATTACGGAAATCGACTCGTCGTCCGCTGCCATCGGTGAGTTCCCCAGCATCGAGAACTTGTAAAAGGATATTGAATGTGTCCTGATGCGCTTTCTCCACTTCATCGAGTAAAACTACGGAATAGGGCTTGCGCCGCACTTTTTCCGAGAGCTGCCCGCCTTCATCGTATCCGACATAGCCGGGAGGCGCGCCAATCAGACGGCTGACATTGAATTTCTCCATGTATTCCGACATATCCACCCGTATCAGAGCGTTGCGGTCCTCGAACAAATGCTCCGCCAGGACATGCGCCAGCTCGGTTTTTCCGACTCCGGTGGGTCCGAGAAAGACAAAACTGCCGATCGGGCGGTTGGGATTTTTCAGACCGGTGCGACTGCGACGGATGGAACGCACCAGTTCATCGATCGCTTCATCCTGCCCGACAACCTGCCTTTTGAGGATCTCCTTCATCTCTATCAAACGTTCACTCTCGCTCACCGCCACCCGGTTTACCGGAATCCCAGTCATCATGCTGACTACCTGGGCGATATCTTCCGCGGTGATCACAATCGGAACTGTATTTTCACTTGTCTCCCAATCCTTTCGAGCATCGGAGAGTTGAATTTCCAACTGGCGTTTTTTGTCTCTCAACTCCGCCGCTTCCTCATACTCCTGAGATTTGACCAGCTCATCTTTCTGATGCTGTAAGGCTTCAATCTCTTCTTCCAATTTCAGAATATGATCCGGGACAACCAGGTTCAATAGACGCATACGTGAGCCGGTCTCATCAAGAACATCAATCGCCTTGTCGGGGAGAAAGCGGTCGGTGATATAACGATCGGCGAGTAAAACAGCCTGCTCGATCGCTTCATCCGTGTATCTTACGCCGTGATGCTCTTCATAGTTCGATTTCAAACCATGCAGGATGCGAATAGTCTCCTCTTTACTGGGAGCGTCGACCATGAGTTTTTGGAAGCGACGCTCGAGGGCGCCGTCCTTCTCGATATTCTCACGGTAATCCTTCAATGTTGTCGCCCCGATGCACTGTAATTCACCACGCGCCAGGGCGGGTTTGAACATGTTGCTGGCGTCCAAACTGCCGGATGCGGAACCGGCGCCGACAATCGTGTGCAGTTCATCGATGAAGATGACTACATCCGAATTCTTCTCCAGCTCCTTTAGTACCGATTTCACACGTTCTTCAAACTGTCCACGATACTTTGTCCCGGCGACCATGGCGCCCAAATCCAAGGCGATGACCCGCTTATTATAAAGAACCGGACTCACTTTCTGATGAATGATTCTAAGCGCCAAGCCTTCGACAATCGCAGTCTTGCCAACTCCCGGCTCCCCGATCAACACCGGGTTGTTTTTCTTCCGACGGCTGAGAATCTGCGCCACTCGTTGTATCTCATTATCCCGTCCAATGATCGGATCCAACTTGCCCTCACGCCCCAACTGGGTCAAATCTCTCCCGAAATGATCCAGTACCGGAGTTTTACTCTTTGATTTAGGCGCGACAAACTCCGATTTCGTCTCCTGATCTTCTATTTTCATCTGTTCCAACTCCTGCTTGGTTGTTTCAAACGTGACATTGTACCCTGCGAGGATCTGTGCCGCCAATCCCTCTTCATCCTTGGTCAATGCGAGGAGCAGGTGTTCTGTGCCGATATTCTCGGCGTTGAGATTCTTTCCCTCAATATAAGATAATTTCAAGATTTTTTCGGCGCGTTTAGTAAAAGGGATATTGCCGGTGCGCAGAGTGGTCGAGGGAGATTCTATCGCCTCTTCTATTGTCTGACGTACAGCTTCAAAATCCACCCCGTGGCTCTGCAAGATTTCCGACGCTTTCCCTTCGCCCAATTGCAGCAATCCCAGAAGCAGGTGCTCTGAACCGATGCTGTCATGACCCAAACGCAACGCTTCTTCACGTGCATACTGTATTGCTTGTTGTACATGAAATGAAAATTTATTTGTCATAAGACAGATGCCCGAATCTTTGACCTAAATATAATTTACCGGTTTTTCAAAACGAGGGAGTGATCTTTCTCACTCGAATTCCTTTTTAACTGAAGCCTTACAACCACCTGAACTTAAGCCATGACATGAAGATCCAGAGAAGAATATATAATAATCCAAACAGCCTGATATAATAGCGTGCCTCAATAAATCGAGACCTCCAGCCGAGTTTTTTGATCTCCTCGTAAGCCCCGCTCATCAGTTGCATTCCAAGGATTCGTTCGATCTCGTTGGCTCTTCTCAACCGTTGTTTAATATAAAACACAAATGTCTCTGTCATTCCATACCAGATTAGCAGCAACAGAACGGCGAATGCCATTGTCGGAAAAAAGGCTTCAGGCTCATCGGTCTGAGCCCCGAAGATGAACAGTGCAGTCGAGAGAATAAGAAGAATATTCCCTGTCCAGGAATAAACCAGAGCGGTGTTGCTTCGTTGACTCTCCATGGCTTCACGATATTCCAACAACAACTGTTCCCGGTTGACAGATCCCAAATCGGTTCCCTCTGTCGATTTCATAATTTCCTCCAGGCGATTAAAAGGGTATCATTCCCGCAGAACAGGTTGTCCGAGAATGTCTATAATGATCACAAAGATGGGTACAATGCTGATGTTCTCGGATAATCCACTGTCGGTTATACTCACCTTTGAACAGTTTCGATCCTTCCATCTACGAGTGAGAGCACGCGATCGGCATTGGAAGCCCATTCTTCATTGTGTGTAACCACGACAATTGCCGCTTCCCGCTCTCGTGCGAAGGAAATCAAGTCCTTTTCCAACATTTTTCCGGTTTTCCGGTCGAGATTACCTGATGGTTCATCGGCGAGGATCAACGAGGGTCGGTTGATCAGCGCACGCGCCACCGCCACTCGCTGCTGTTCGCCTCCGGACAACTCCGCTGGTTTGTTCTGCAAGCGTTCACCCAAGCCTAGTGAAGAAAGCAAATTTTGTGCCTTAGGCAGCACTTCAGAACGATTCCTTCCCAAGATCAACGCCGGGATCAACACATTCTCCAGTGAGGTAAATCCTGGTAAAAGATGATGAAATTGAAAGACAAATCCAATATCCCGACAACGCAATTGGTTTCGCTCAAACTCTGTCAGGTGCAGGAGGTCTCTCCCGAGCACTTCAATGGAACCCTTGGTCGGACGTTCGAGCGATCCCAAAATATGCAGGAGAGTCGATTTTCCCGCTCCGGAGGGACCGACAATAGCGACGAATTCCCCTGCCTGCACCTGCAAATCCACTTCGCGCAAAACCGGGATTTCATGTTTTCCCAAGTGGAACGATTTCGCTACACCGGTCGCTTTCACCATAAATTTATTGTCCGTCATGAGTACTAAAGTGCCGTAACAGATTAATGTGCCGTCAGCCGTCCTCGCCTGACGGTTAATGTGCCGTCAGCCGTCCTCGGCTGACGGTTAATGTGCCGTCAGCCG
>CAZCRQ010000013.1:10038-13861 GCA_964501095.1 uncultured bacterium
GTCAGCCGAGGACGACCTGCGTGTCAGCCGAGGACGACTGACACCACCTAACAATAATCATTCATAACGTATCGCCTCTACGGGATCCAAACCAGCCGCTCGTCGCGCCGGATAAACCGCCGCCAATATACAAAGCAGCAGCCCGACAATCCCGACTGCGAGAAAATCCAGCGGCCTCATCAGAACAGGAAGCGAGTGTATCATATAGATGTCCGAAGGCAGGCTGATGATTTCATAAGTCTTCTGAATCCAGAGGATAATAAATCCCAATATCAAGCCCCCAACCGTTCCCAGCACTCCAACAACAAAGCCCTGGAAGAGAAAAATATCGGCGATTTCCCGTTTGCTGGCGCCCATCGCCGCTAAAATACCGATCTCTTTCCGCTTCTCCATCGTCACCATTACCAAGGTTGAAATGATGTTGAAGGCGGCTACCAGGATGATCAGGCTCAGTATTATAAACATCGCCCATTTCTCAAGCTGCATCCAACTGAAGAGGGTTTTTCGCATCTCATACCAGGTGCGGGGGTACCAGGGGTAGCCGATCTCTTTATTGATTAGGTTTTTAACATTGGAGGCGTCTGTCAGTTTGTCAGTTCGCACCTCCAGACCTGTCACCAGATCACCCATGGCAAAGAGCTGTTGCGCCTGCACCAGATCGATATAGGCGAATACCTGGTCAAACTCTGCCAGACCGGATTCAAAGATGGCGGTGATTCGGTACTTACCCACTCTTGGCTGGGAAAACGCGCCTCCCATCGAGGGGCTGAAAAGAAAAACAGTATCACCAATCTCGGCATAGAGTATATCGGCAAGATAGATACCCAACATAATTCCCGGCAGAGTTTCGGACTTCAAGCTATCGACAGCGAGGCTGTCCAGCGATCCGGCGACCGCCATTGACGGGAGATTGGTAACTTTTCCAGCGGTTTTGGGATCGATCCCTCGTATTATACAACCTTCCGTATGTTTCTGGTGACGGATCATCCCTTTTTCTAGGATATAGGGCGTGACCGCCATCACCTGATCCATTTGGGCGATCTGCTCCATGACCTCCTTCCAATCCGAGGCACCACGTTCATGAAAGGTTGACACTTGCAGATGGGCGTCCGCTCCAATGATCCGGCTGCGCACCTCGTTCTCGAAGCCATTCATTACAGAGAGGACAATCACCAGCGCCGCCGCACCCACAGCCACACCGCCCACCGATAAATAGGTGATTAATGAAATGAAGCCTGTCCTGCGTTTCGAGCGCAGGTAGCGTTGAGCGATAAACCAAGTGTAGCGCATGGAATTTGTGTTTTATGGATTGGAAGGAGACAATTCCATCAAGAGCTGTTTTTCTCCCCAATTCCGTTTTATCTCTTCCGCCAGGGCGAGCAAGTTACGAAAAGCGCCCTTGTCTATCTGGTGTATGGGATGAGTGGCGGATTGCAATCCCGTTGCTTCACGTAACAAGGCAACCGGCAGGTCAATTTCATAGCAATGCCACTGTGCCGGTCTTATCAGCAGCCAGCGATTGCCCTTCCGTTTCTTCTGCACCGGAAGTTCAACCTGAGTCCAGCCGTGAAAGCGAACCGTAGCCGTTTGACGTGAAGTCCAGCCATCCACCGCCGCCACACGGTCTCCACGAATCATATCGCTAATGAAATGGCGGCACACAGCATAAGTTCGATCAAAATCTTGAACCTTAGAGTAAGTTTCCTGGATCCATTTTTTGAACTCCCCGCGAGAAGGCATTCCCTGAGTCGGTAAGAGTAAGGTCAGCGCCGTCCAGCCGAGGTCAAAGTAATTCTCTTCCTTCCATTCATTCCAATGATGTCTGCCGGGTGGTTCGGGCAAACCGTACGCACTGTCGCGTGGTTTTACCAACCAGCAGGAACGGGAGGGCATTTTATGGAGCGCCTTGCGAACGATTCGCGAAAGTCGTTCCTCACTACGTCGCATCGTCCCCAAGGTTCTTCTTGCCGGAGACCTCCCATGCAAGTTATCCAACCACTCGAGCCAGGTCTGGGGATCGATGTCCCAATGTCCGGCTGAGACAAAGCGATCATATTTCTCGCGGAGCGAAACCGCTTGGTTTCCTTCAGCGACAAAAACTAGAAAATTCCTCCTGGTGGGATCATCCGGGTCTTTAACCATGACCGCCGCCCAGAAATCATCGACAATCATGAGGTGAAATGGAAATCCGCCAATCGCCGACCAACTGATCTCATATCCATCCTGTTCGAGAAACGGCAATGCCGATAATGCGATTTGAAGAGCGTCGGCGTGTTTTAAATCAGGATCAAGCAGAAGAGTAATCGCCGGTTTTTTCTGTTTGATCCGAGAGAGTTCAAGAATGCGATCCCAGAATTCTCTGTCTTGTCCCGGAGGGAGAGTCAGGCGGATGCTTCGAGTTGCGCTTTGGAAACGTTCATAAGCCAGAGAAAGCCAATCTCCGGGCTTCACAATACCTCCTGAATGAGAGTTCAATAACTACCTAGTAGTCCATGTCAGATGATTTGATGACATTTGACGCCACTTCCAATTACAACTAAGTCACCTCGGGGAACTCGGTTGCCTGGTCGCGAATCACTGGTTGTTTCAAAAATTTCAGGGAAAAGAGAAAAATCAAGGCGGCAAGGGAGGCTCCGGAGAAAAAAGGCGCTGAGGGAGAGAGTTTATCGAATAAAAGCCCACCGGTTACCGGCGCCAGGATGCGTCCCAGACTCCCCGCCGATTGATATAATCCAAGCACTTGCCCGTGAAGCTGACGAGGCGAACTCAGGCTCGCCATGCTCGAGAGTGAGGGCATTACGAGAGCAAAACCGATCGCGTTTATCATACCTCCAGTGATCAATAGAGACACTCTCCCCACCAGGCTGATGAACCACATTCCGATTCCAATCAACAAAGCGCCGGCAATGACTAGTCTTCGTTGTCCAAATTTCCTTGACAGGAAACCGATCAGTCCGCCCTGAACGCATGCGGCAACCACTCCGACCATTCCCAGGTAATAGCCGTTCTCTCGCTCCGCCCAATGAAAATGATTGACATTGAACAAAACAATCATACTCTGTAGTTGGCTTTGGGCGAAAACAATAAAAAAATATACAAGAATAACGATCATCAGCGCTTGATCGAGGTTTCGAAAGACGTTAATCGATTTTTTCCCTGTACGTGCATGCTGTTGCGGTTCTGGCAATGCGGTGAGTGCGAGAATGGAAGTGATTCCAGAGAATCCCGCAGCGGCAAATGCCGGTGCTCCATGCCCCAATGGTGCCAGAACTCCCCCGAGAAAGGGACCGACAATAAATCCGATGTTGAAGGCGGAACCGAATAAACCCATCCCTTTGGCACGATTTTGCGGCGTGGTGACATCCGCAATATACGCCTGAGCGACGGTGATGTCAGAGCCTCCAATCCCCGCCAGTATCCGACTGATCAGCAATGTCGTGAGGTCAGTCGCCAAACCGAAAAGAATATAGGAAAATGTCGTAATTATCAGAGAGATGATGAGCACCGGTCGGCGTCCGATCCGATCTGACAATCGTCCCGCAAAGGGCGACAGAATGAACTGCATCAATGAATAGCTCATCATCAAGATGCCGATCATTGAACCACTGGCGCCAAAACGATTGGCGTATACCGGTAAGAGAGGAATGACGATCCCAAATCCAATTAGAGCGATGAAAACCGTGATAAAAACTATAACTAACGGCGTAGAACGCATCTGCAATCTCTTTTCGGAGTATATTCCGTGTTATATCGGCTAAATTCTGCAAAGATAGAAATGTAGTCGCAAACCTGTTTAAAAACCTAAGCTGGATATGATTGGATG
>CAZCRQ010000013.1:13961-21143 GCA_964501095.1 uncultured bacterium
CTCTCCCGGACGATGGCACGTCCGAGCTACTAATGATTCTGAAATCTATTGACTGGAGACTTGCTAAGCATTATCACCCTTGGTAAATTCATATCAAAGCAAAGGAAAACACTTTCTGAATGAGTGTTTTATCAGCCATGCACAGCAATGGAGGAATCAATGACCAAATACAGATGGATGATCCTGGCGATAGGATTTTTACTTTTTAATCTTGCGCCATCCTCATCCCAGGCTCTCACGGTCAACGCCGGATTTTCCACTCCTAATTTTCAACTTCTAGCAATTTCAGATTTTATTGAGGATCCGGCTATTATTGAGGAAGGCGCAGATATCGATTTTAACGCTTTGGCTAGCTTCTTCTATATCAGTATGACCGCAAATCCCGATGAATTGGATGATTTAGTGACCGTTCGTTTGGTCCTGGAGTTGGGTCCGGAAAGATTGATCGAATACAATTCACCGGAATTTCTTGTACGCGACTGGTTCACTCAGGATCATGGTCAGGATCTTTGGTCGGAGAGTTATTATAACAATCAGTTCGATGGCGCCCCGTGGTTCGGCGAAGACGAGAATCCGTACTATGCCCCAGCTCAAACATTTCTTAACCTTATTCAGGGACAATTTTTACGTGCGGCAACCTTCTTCATCACCTTTGAGATTCGAAGTTATCCTGGTAATGTCACATTAAGTGCATACCGATTGATGACTCAGCTCTTCAATCCCTCCAATCCAGAGTTGCTTGATCCCAATGATCTGGAGGAGGTGGAAGGAACACCGATACTTTTCCGTTGGAATTGGGTGGGTGGTCCGACCGTTCCTGAAGATTGGGTGTTAAAGATAGTTCAAGGACTGCCGGATCAGGATGGAGAAGTGGTGATGCAGAGCCCTGATCCTTCTTCCATCCGCTATAACGGTCATCCTCAAGCCCTCTCATCTCATTTTTATACCGGGATGAATGTAGGGGAGGATGCGTTGGAAGCTGGCATGTGGTATTATTGGCAAGTCATCGCAACGATACATACGGTAGTCGGTACACCTTACGAATATGAATCGAGCGTATTTTCCTTTCACGTCGTTCCACCGGGTCAGGGCGGCTTCGGCGGCGGCGGTTTTGCCGGTGGCGGCGCTCCGCGTATTCCTGGAGATAATCCATTCGGCGGACTCAATCCTCAACCCGGCGGTCCACCTCCGCGACTTGAGGGTGGTGGAGTCCTTGAAAGAGGCGGGCACGATCCTGCGTTTAATATCCTCGCAGCAATTTTTTCTGCAGAACAATTGGCGGATCTGATGACTCAATTTGAAGGCTATTCAGTTAGCACGATCACCTTCGATGGAATCAGTGGCAGGACACTCACTCAACTTAACACTTTTATCAACCAGCCCGGCTTCCAAATTCGAGAAATCACCGTCGAATAAATTCACGACAAGGTGGGAGTACTCACTCATGAAAATTCGTTACTTATTTAAATCTATTATCGGATTGATGCTGTTAATGGAAGTGTGTTCGACGGTACTGGCAGCCGGGACTAAAGCTATTGCCGTAGTGCTGACCACCAAAGGGACTGCGGAAATCCGGAAAGTTGAGGCAAAAGCCTGGACAGCGCTCAAGTTTGGCGTCGTGCTGGACGATGGCGATCGCCTCCGTACAGGTGAAGATGGATTTGTCGCTCTGGTTTTTACCGATGACAAGAGCCAGATCAAAATTCGTCCGGCGACCGAGATTACAGTCAATGCGGAACGAAATGCCGATTACAGCCTTGCGAAATCCATCAACATGCAAATTGGTGAATTATTCGCCGATGTCAAAAAACAAAAAGGTTCCTTGCAGGTTGCCACCCCCACTTCCGTCGCTTCGGTTAAAGGTACGGAGTTCTGGGTGTTGGTCGGTCCGGATGGGGAGACGCAGGTGCTTACTCTACAAGGTGCGATTGAACTTTTAAGCATCCTGACAGGTCAACAGGTGGAAGTGATCGCGGGCGCACTGGGTACGGTCGAAGTGAACGGCACGATCACCATTGGAACTTATGAAGTTACACGTATTCCGCAACTCCCCGAAGAATTACAGAATCCGCCCGTGATTGAGATCAACTTCAGGGATGCAAATGGAAACCAGAAACGTCTGATCATTGAATATGACATTCAAGAATAAGATTGTAGGGGAGAATCAAATGCGGATGTTACGACCAATCTTCATTTCTCTGGTTATCACTATTCTCGGATCCAATGTATTCGGGCAGGATTTGCCTATTCGAATCGTCCATGACCGGATTGGATTCGCCAATGTTGGAATGCCAATTTCAATCGAAGCTCGGTTGGAGGGAGATCTTTCTTCCCGAAAAGTACTCGAAGCCAAAGCCTGGTTTCGTAAACCTACTGATGAAGTCTATGATTTCATTGACTTGTATCTTTTCGGTGATGTCTATGAAGGCTCAATCTCAGCCGAGTATGTAACCTCAGACGGTATTGAGTATTATTTAGAATTTACTTTCGATGATAACTCCCGTATAACTTTTCCGGAACATGATCCTCTTCAGAATCCCATTTCGATCAACGTCCGTTTGGGAGAAGCGGGAGAATCGCCGGTTGTGATAATCAGTCCGGAATCACGTAGAACGGTCAACACCGATGAGATTTTAATCGTCGCGGCATTCAATCAATCAATACGGAAAATCGATCCACAAAAGATTATCCTCCGTTTGGATGGACATGATCAAACGAAGAAAGCGGTGATCACGACGGAGATTTTAACTGCGGTGATCAAGGGACAAGGCAGAGGCAGACATCGCATTGACATCATCGAGCACAGTGCAGCAGGACCTCAAATTCTCGCCACCTGGTTCTTCACGGTTCGTCTCCAACAACAGGCGCCATTCTTTACACAGGGGACGATCCATGGCGATCTAAGCAGCGAAGAGCGTTACCAGGAAATCACCGGCGCAATCAAGCGGGTGGGGATTCAGAATATCTCTCTCAATTATCGGAATAAATGGCTGGAAACCACAGCGATAGGACGTTTTTCCAGCGAAGAGAATGCAACTGTTCAACCTCAGCATCGGTATCTGTTTACCCTTAGTACACCAGTGATCGACATTAGCGCCGGCGATTTAAATCCACGCTATAATGAACTCATTCTCTGGGGACGTCGAGTGAGAGGTATGGAATTCCGTCTTGGCACTCCGGATGACAAAGTTAGCGTAAAAGCGATCTTTGGTGATTTGGCGCGAGCAGTTGAAGGTGATTCTGTCGCCAAGAATGGGACATATCGCCGCTGGTTGGGCGCCGCCCAGTTGTCATTCGGTTATCGGCAAAATATGCAGTTTGGAATTACCGCCCTGAAAACCCGCGATCAAGAAAATTCCATCGACTATGGCACTGCCCCAAAAGACAATGTCGTCACCGGACTTAATATGATAGTCAATGCTGACCATCGACGAATCACCCTTACCGGACAAACGGCTATCTCATTGTATAATGACGACATCAGTGAACCTCCGCTCAAAGATGCTGAGGATTTCAAGGATATCATCTGGATCAACACCAATTTTGTTCCCTTCCCGGATAAATTAGGCGAAGTGCCCGAGAGTGAGTTTCCTGATCGCGATCCCAAAGTCAATTTCCTGGACATTGTCAGCTCCATCTTCAGCAAATCGGTTTCCTATAAGGGGAAACTCCGGCTGCGATATCTTAACAACGATATCCAGATGGGCTATCGAATGATCAACCACAGCTATTATTCCATCGCCAACCCTACTCTGCTCCGTGATCGTCGCGGTTTCTACATCCGCGACCGCATCCGCCTCTATCACAGCAAAATCTATCTGATTGGCGGTTTTCAGCAGTTTAATGACAATGTCGGTGGTGATGGCGATATCACCGCCAGCGATCGGCAATTCAATGTCGGGATCAACATCTATACTACTCCCGGCTATCCCGATATTGCCGTCAATTACCGACGATTGTTGAACTCGAATGACGCCGAATTGCAAAGATTCGATACTCAGCAGGTCGATAGTATTGGGAATCACATCTACAGAGATATCGATTTGCGTAAAGATGATCAGACTAATTACTGGACATTCAATCTCTTCGAATCCATTCCCTTCACTATTCGGGATTTCAACACTTACAACGAAATCAACGCCAGTGTCATAACCTCAGATCGCGATGATGTTTATGACACTCTTCGGCTCGCCAAGTCCGAACAGATGACCTACTCCTTAAGCCTGAAGACCATGTACGACAATCCTCTGACAACTTTCTTCTCCTATTCCAGTTCGACTCAAAAAGGGATGAACGATCGTACAGATGTCATTTACAATACGATTTCGACCCGATTCGATTACAAATTCTTCAATCGGAAACTGTTGCTCTATTTTGGTCCGAGATTTACAACCGGCAGCGGCACCAATAATCTGTCACCGTTTTCACCCAGCTTTCTCGCCACGCTCAATGGGGAAGAGCCAAATTCCGACGAAGTCTTGGATAATAATCATCGCACCGTGGAAAACATGTTGGTCGACTTCCTGAAAACCGATTGGATCGGTGGATTTCGTTACGATTTCCTAAAGAATCACATTATTGCTGGATATTTGAGTGTCACCCAATACAAGGAGAACAGCCGGAATCAATACTATAGCGGAGATGAATACGGTGTTAATGAAACAACGGTGACTTTTACCAAGGCAGATGGAACACCGGAGACCTTCACCCAGCCCGGGGCGAATATCAATCGTGATGATATTATGGCGACGATTACGTATACCTATAAGTTTTAGGTACCCTTTCTCTGAGCAATCGTGGCAAAGGAAAAAGAGAAAACCAAACGCATGCCCTGGAAATGGGGCATCATTGTCAGTCTGTTATTGACTATCCTGGTCATGTTTTTTAGTCGCACCGGACTTTTATATGACTTGGAGTTGTTCACTTATGATTATCGTTTCCAGTTGCGCGGACCTGTTTCCGTAGATCATAGCGACGCTGTAGTCGTGATTGTCGATGATGAATCACTCGCCACTCTTCCTCACAAATTTCCCTTCCCTCGAAGTTACCATGCCCGGCTGATTAGAAATCTTCTGGCTTCCGGGGCAAGAATGATCGTCTTCGATATTCAGTTTACCGAGCCTGACCTTCCTGAAGAGGACGCCCAGCTTGCCGAAGCTACTGCATTGGCTCCCGATAAAATTATCCACTGCGGCAAGATCGCTTTTTACGAAACGCGCCTGGGCATGACTCAGGCAAGCGTGGTTGTGCCGGTGGATACAATTCGCAAAGCCGGCGCAGGATTCGCCATCGTCAATGACGCCCCGGATCCTGATGGATTCAGTAGACAATACATTCTCTATATGACGCATCGTGACACTAATTATGTCCCTCTCGCCTTGAAAGCCTACCAGTTCACTTTGGAAAAACCCGATACTGTACATCTCTATCGAAACAAGCCTGGAATGGTCACTTTTGCCGGTCTGGACATCCCCACCCAAACCGAAAACACGATGCTGATCAATTTTTATGGTCCGGCTCGCACCTTTCCCACCTATAACTATGCTTCTATTTTAGATGACGCTGAGTTTAACCTGTTAAAAGACGATACCGATTTCATGCAGTGGTTTCTGATGTCCGATGAGGAGTTCAGTTCACTTTCCGCGGTCTTGCCGGAGGAATCGGTCGCGGTTTTCCGTGAAATAAGAGCCGACAATCCCTTCAAGGATAAAATCGTCTTTGTCGGAGTGGCATTTACCGAGCTTCAGGACACTAAGAAAACACCCTTTTACACCTATCGCGAGCCGGGAACTCTGGGGCAGCGACGGGAAACACCCGGGGTGGAATGGCATGTCCATGCTTTCCAGACCTTGGTCGACCGAAGTTTTATCCGCAATGTGCCTCCGATTTATGAATGGTTGATCGTCTTTTTCCTGATCCTTGGCGTTTTTTTCCTCAATAATTCCACCCGGATGATGATTGGCTCTCTGACAACAGTCGGTCTGCTCCTGCTTGTCCTCTCCAGTTCGATGCTGGCTTTCATTCACTATCGAGTTTGGGTGGCGGTGATTGCGCCCTCGATTGGCATTGTCTCCTCTTATGGGGTGACGACTATCTACTTGTTTATCAAGGAGCAGCGTGAGAAGGCGATGATACGCGGAATGTTCTCCCGTTATGTTCCGCAGAAAGTGGTGAATGAGTTGATCCAGAATCCGGATCTGTTGAAGTTGGGGGGTGAACGTCGCCGGATGACAGCGCTCTTTACCGATATTGCCGGATTCACCAGTGTTTCGGAAAAAATGTCCCCGGATGAATTGGTGAGTCTGCTCAATACTTATCTCTCCTCGATGTCGACCATCATTCTGGAGAATGAGGGGATCATCGACAAGTATGAAGGCGATTTGATCATGGCGGAATGGGGAGCGCCGGTATTTTTTGAGGATCATGCGGCACGCGCCTGCCGCGCCGCGCTCAAGATGCAGGAAAAATTGGCTTCGATGAGGGAGGAATGGAGGAAAGAGGGAGCGCCTGTGCTTTACAGCCGTGTCGGCATCAATACCGGCGAGATGATTGTCGGAAATATGGGCTGTCTGGAAGTCTTCGATTACACCGTCATGGGAGACGCGGTCAACCTGGCTAGCCGACTTGAGGGGGCAAACAAATCTTATGGCACGACAATCATGATCGGCCCCGAAACCGCTAAGGATGTCGAAGGAATATTTGTCGTTCGCTGCCTTGATGACATTCGAGTGAAAGGAAAAGACAAACCGGTGCGTGTATTTGAACTTCTCGCAGAATCCAATGATTCCCTCTCTCCACGAAAACAGAAAGCGGTGGCAAAATACCATGAAGGACTAGAGTTGTATCGAAATCGTCACTTCAATGAGGCAAAAATGAAATTCGATGAAGCACTTAAGATCGAACCCTCCGATTCCCCTTCCACTACCTACCTCAAACGATGTGAGGAGTACATTCTCAATCCACCTCCCCCGGATTGGGATGGAGTATTTATCTTGACGGAAAAATAGGCTATCTTTATACCTCGATAACAATACGATTACCAATGCCCCCAGGATCATCAGAATCAGTTTGTTGGATCGGTGTCAGATGAATCCGTAGCACAGGCGTCCCGCCCGTGATAGACATCTCAATCGGAATGGGAGGAAGGGTAGCATGGGCGTCCCGCCCATGTCAGACATCTCA
>CAZCRQ010000014.1:0-16158 GCA_964501095.1 uncultured bacterium
CTGATGAAGATGAAGATAACTATGATTTTTATGAACAACATCCCTGGGCGGTAGTATTCTCCGGCGGCTCCAACTGGCGGGAAGAAGCCGAAACAATCCCTGTTTCCGCAGGCGAGACTCGTGTGCATGACCTTCAATTCACCGCTGGCGGGATCATTTCAATTGATATTACAAAACCCGGTGGAGGATATTACACTCAAGAGGACAATATCTGGATTTATCCGATGGCTTACAAGTCGACCGGCGAATCGGTTTGGGATGTTACAAACACTCAAAGTGAACCGGGTTTCGCGTCGGGTCCGGCCTATATCATACTGCCGCCGGGTGATTACAAGGTTGCCGGATTGCCGGTGGTAGTCGCGACCGATCCCGATATTATTCCACCCAATCCGCGCCGAACCTTTTACGGTGGAGGCTTCAACTTCCCCAGCGGTTCACTGGCTACTGTGATCGAAGGCAATATCACCAATATCTCAATTGAGATGGCGGAGGAAGGTTATTCCCTCAGCGGCGCTTTCCTTTCCGAGGATGCTGAACTGCTATTCCCTCCCACGGTAATTTGCTATCAGGCTGACAATGAAATGGTCGCGGCAAGCACGATTTTCAGCTATGTATCCAACCTCGAATTGACTTATCAGCTCCAGGGTCTGCCAAATGGGACTTATTATCTTATGGCTTTTCCCACTTTTGGAGAGGCTAGCTTCTTTGTCAGCACCTGGTATCCCAACATAGGCGATCCTAGCAGTGGATCTGAACCTAGCATGGTTGAAATTCATCCGAATGCTCAGGCAGTAACAGTGAACAATGGCGAGGTGACCGGAATAGACATTGTCATGCAGCATGGCGAGTATCAAGTCACGGTGCCCGAACCTCCTGCTGCGGCGATGGTGAAAGGTTTTGCTCTACACGGGGCTTTCCCTAATCCGTTCAACGAGACCACCCGCGTTCTCTTCACCACTCCGACCACGGCTGAAGTGAGTTTGGTCGTTTATGATGTCCTCGGACGCGAAGTGAAGCGCCTCACGGATCAACACTATACGGCGGGCATTCACCAGGTGCAGTTCGATGCCGAAGGTCTTTCCAGCGGGATGTATTTTATCCGCATGACTGCCGGCGGACGGGAGATTACCAAGAAAGTGAGCTTGATAAAATAAACTGATTGAAAAAAATTTCACCACCAAGACGCCAAGACACAAAGGTACCAAGATACCAAAACATAAAAAATAACCTTTGTCTCTTAATGTCTTAGTGGTGAAATAGTTACATCATGGTTAAAAATTGGGCTCTATCCTCAATAAATCCATCATCATTCGATTCTTCAAATTCGGCGCTGTCGGTTTGTTGGGAGTCGGTGTCAACCTTGGCGCTTATACACTTCTCTACGAATGGTTCGGATTAAAGGATTTTCTCGCCCGAATCCTCGCCATTGAAATCTCCGTGCTCAATAACTTCGCCTTCAATTATCTCTGGACCTGGGGAGATCGGGGAAGATCCTGGGCGGGTCTGCCGATCCGATTGCTTCGCTATCATGGCAGCACCTTCATCAGTTCATTCGTGATCACTCTGGGGATCGGTTGGCTTGTCCTGCAAGCTTTGCCCGAACAGACGCCGTGGATGAACTATATCAGTCATTCAGCGGGCATTGTCGCCGGGATGATCGTGAACTACTTGATGTCAGATCGTTGGGTGTTCACGATGGAGAAAGGTGTATAATTCCGTTTCCGTAACGCTCCAATCATCACCGACGCAGTTAATGATGTTAGCATATTTAATGGCATTTTCTCTCAATTGCTGCAATCTCATTCTTCGATGTTCGTCTGCGAGAAATGCTTCCAGAGCCTGCCTGCTAAGCTCAGCAAGACTGACACCTCTACGGGCGGCAATCGCTTCCATCTCAGAACGCGTTTTCAGCGAAATGGGGATATTAACACGACCGCTAACGGCAGCTTTTTTGTTGGGACTCATTATCTTCCTCAGTATTATGATATATTTTATGTCATAAATATAGTCAACAGTCTGATGGTAGGCAAGAGAGGGAGTAGGATATAACAGCGGACGCTCACGAGAAATCCGAAAAATCGAATTGTTATGGTTCTCGAAAAAATATCCCCTAGAGGTCTTTCACGAGTTCTCCATGATTTCGTATACTACCTTTATGAAAACAATTCATCGTTATAATTATACCCTTAAAATACTCTGTCCCTGGGCGATGAAGCAGGATGAAAAAGCAGGCGACAAGATAAAAGATAAAACAAATAATAGCAGCGACAACCTACTGCGAAATTAAAGGAGGAACCATGACGGTAGGCATAGTCGGGTGGGGCGCCAACCTCCCCCGTAATCGTATCAAACTTGAAGAAATCGCGGCAGTCTGGGGCGCGGATGCCGCCAGTTACAAAAAAGGCTTATTACTCTATGAAAAATCTGTCCCCTCGCCCGACCAGGATGTGATCACCTTGTCGGTGGAGGCGGCACGGAACGCGTTGAAACGGGCGAAAATCGATCCTGCCTTGATCGGAGCGGTCTATATTGGCAGTGAATCCCATCCTTACGCGGTCAAACCGAGCGGCACCACCGTCGCCGAAGCGATCGGCTGCGGGAATTATACTCACTGCGCTGACTTTGAATTCGCCTGCAAAGCGGGCAGCGAAGCGATGTATGTCGCCTATTCGCATGTAAAATCGGGCGAGATGCCATACGCTTTGGGTATCGGTGCGGACACCAGCCAGGGTGCGCCAGGGGATGCCCTGGAGTACAGCGCCAGTGCCGGGGCGGCGGCATTCATCATCGGCGCCGAAAAAATTGTCGCCACCATCGATTTCACCAGCAGTTGGATGACCGATACCCCGGACTTCTGGCGTCGCGAACATGAGCACTACCCGCAGCACGCCGGGCGTTTCACCGGAGAACCGGCATATTTCCGCACCACCCTCGGCGCTGCCAATATGCTCTTCGAGAAAAGTGGACTTAAAGCTTCCGATTTCGCCTATTGTGTTTTTCATCAACCAAATGGCAAATTCCCCCAGCGTGTCGCCAAGATGCTCGGGTTCGATGTCAAATCTTCGCAGTTTCTCACTGGATGGTTGTCTCCTTGGCTTGGCAATACTTATTCCGGAGCCTCGCCGATCGGCTTGACAGCGATTCTTGACGCCGCGAAATCCGGTGAGAAGATATTCATGGTCAGCTATGGCAGCGGTGCGGGTTCAGACGGCTTCATCTTCACAGTCACCGATGAGATCGAGAAAGTGCGCCAGGCTGCCCCATTCACCCGTCCACAATTAGACGAGAACAAACGCTATCTTAGCTATGGGCAGTATACCAAGTTCCGGCGGAAGATTTTGAGGAATTCTTAGAGATAATGCACTCGAAGGAGCAGGAGCGCAAACCGGTTGGGAAAGAGCGAGATTGAACCGCCAAGGAGCAAAGAAGCAAAGTTATTTTTACTCTTTGCTTCTTTGCTTCTTGGCGGTGAAAACATTATGGCTATCCAATAGTTGTTTAACAAGCTAAATAAATAATAATAAAGGAAAAATTTATGCGAGATGTAGCAGTAATCGGCATCGGGATGACAAAATTCGGTGAGATTTGGGAGAAGAGTCTGCGCACTTTATTTGTCGAAGCGGGCAAAGCCGCCATGCTGGATGCCGGTGTTGACAAACTGGATTCGATGTATGTCGGCTGCATGTCCAGTGGATTGTTTGTCGGACAGGAACACTTGGGCAGCCTGATGGCGGATTATCTCGGTGTCTGTCCGATTCCGGCGACTCGTGTTGAAAGCGCCTGCGCTTCGGGTGGAGTGGCGGTACGTCAGGCATTCCTCGAAGTCGCCAGCGGGATTAGCGATATTGTCCTGGCGGGCGGAGTCGAGAAGATGACCGATGTCGACGGCGGAGCGGCGACTTACGCCCTCGCCACCGCCGCAGATGCCGAGTATGAAGGCTTCCATGGCGCCACCTTCCCCGGGCTCTATGCGATGATGGCGACGGCACATAAACACCGTTACGGCACCACTTCCGAGATGCTCGCCGCCGTCGCCGTGAAAAACCACGCCAACGGCAATCTCAATCCGTACGCCCAATTCCCCGCCAAGATCACCATCGAGGCTGTTCTGAGTTCGACAATGGTCGCCGATCCGCTTCATGTTCTGGATTGCTCCCCGGTGACCGATGGCGCCGCGGCGGTCATCCTGGCACCGGTCGAATTGGCGAAAAAACTCGGCAAACCGATCATCCACATTATTGGCTGCGGGCAGGCGACCGACACCATCGCCCTGCATGACCGCGCTGACTTGACCACCCTCAATGCAGTCAAAGTGGCGACCGAGAAAGCCCTGCAAATGGCAGGTCTGAGCATTCATCAGATCGACTTCGCCGAAGTGCACGACTGTTTCACCATCGCCGAGTTGATTGTGCTGGAGTCGATGGGCGTTTACCAACCTGGTAAGGCAGGTGCGGCAACACTCGCAGGTGAAACTGCGCGTGACGGTAAGTTCCCGGTCAATCCTTCCGGCGGTTTAAAGAGCAAGGGGCATCCGGTCGGCGCAACCGGAGTCGCCCAAATCGTCGAACTGGTCAAGCAGCTTCGCGGGCAGGCGGAGAATGGGCGTCAGTTGAAGAAAGTCAAACGCGGACTGGCTCAGAATATGGGCGGTACCGGCGGCAGCAGTGTCGTACACATCTTGGAGGCGTAATCATGGCAGAAACCTTAACCGCGCGTGTTTGGCGCGAGCAGCCGCAGCGTTACCGTCTGCTCGCCTATCGCGATACCAAAACCGGAATAGTCTATTTCCCCCCGCGTCTGGTCGCACCGGGCGATCTGAAGGCAAATTTCGAGGAAGTCTCACTGCAGGAGGGAACCGGCACCGTGGTCGCTTATACAGTGATCCGCGTCGCTCCCACCCCGCACGCTGACCTCGCGCCCTACGCTCTGGCGATCATCCAAACCGAGCAGGGTGTCAAACTCACCGCTCAGGTCGCTGATGTCGACGTCGAAGAGGTCAAAATCGGGATGAAGGTTCGCTTCGAGTTCCGTCGCATCTTCGAGAGTAATGAAGCCTCGGCGATTTATTATGGGTATAAGGCGGTGCCGGTGTGATTTATAACTCTCTCACCGCAAAGAAGCAAAGGAGCAAAGCATGTTTTAACTTAGCTTCTTTGCTTCTTAGCGGTGAGTAAAAAGGAGTATTCATGCGTGAACCAGATAGTAAGACGAATGAAGTCGCAAGGATAATTGTAGACTCTACTATCTACATCCATCGCGAACTTGGAAATGGTTTACTTGAAGGCGCTTATGAACTATGTCTGGCACATGTTTTACGCAAACGGGGACTATATGTAGAACGTCAAGTTCCCATGCCGATTATTATCGATGGAGTCAACCTTGGTACACCTTATCGGTTGGATTTGTTGGTAGAAAATTGTGTTGTAGTTGAGCTTAAATCAGTGGAAAAGATATTACCAATCCATGAAGCGCAGTTAATTTCCTATCTCCGCTTAGGGAATTTTCATCTTGGTTTACTACTCAATTTTCACGCGGCATTGATGAAAGAAGGGATAATTAGAAGAATCAATCCCACCTGGAATCCTGATATAGTTACGTTGAACCGCAAAGAAGCAAAGGAGCAAAGCATGTTTTAACTTAGCTACTTTGCTTCTTAGCGGTGAATAAATCTTCACCGCAAAGAAGCGAAGGAGCAAAGATTAACTTAGCTTCTTTGCTTCTTAGCGGTTAAATCTTACTCTTTCCCAACCGGTTGGCGCGCTTGCTCCATGGCGATCTGGTTCACCGACTGAAACGCTTTCGCCAGGGATGCGCCCTCGATCGCCTTATCGGCTATTTGCTGCACCTGTTTCTGAGCGAGAGCGATAATTTCCTTCTTGGTCATATTCGGGGAGATCTGAAATTCTCCAGTTATAACTATCTCCTTAGATCAATCACGTTTTGTTCTTTTACCCAAAGTGTCAAGCCGCAGCTTTCGCTCCAGGTCTGATATATCCTCAGGTTTATCCGGTTCCATACCAATGATACACTTCCAACCATGATCTTCGCAAATTGTCATATATTTAAGTGCATCTTGTTGAGTTTTAACTCGAAGAATCAATGGTTTACTAGAACTTCCTTTTTTCATCTTACAGTCTCCTTTGGGTATCTCAGCAAATCGAGAAATTGATTATGCACCTTTGGACTGGAAGCGGCGAGGATTCCGACATTTGCGGAAAGTCGTTTTCCGGTGGAGAAGTCCAGGGGATCACCGTGGAGATCGGTGACCACACCGCCGCATTCCTGCACCAACAGTGTCCCGGGTCCATGATCCCAGGCGAAATTATAACCGAAGGTGGTGCTGTGTTTGCGTGGGTAGAGGTGTGCGGCGCCGACGGCGATGGCGGCATATTTCGCCTGGCTGTCCAAGGGGATGTTAACTGCCGAAATGCCGGCGTCAAGAATCGGTTTCGGCAGTTCCGCGCCGCCATGCGCTCTTGAACCTGCTACAAGAAGGGGAGGGATATAGCTCTCCGGTAAATGAGGGAGCCTTGTTTCTTCCGCCGGATTGTTCAAATGGGAACGATATGCCCCTTGTCCTCTTACGGCATGGAACAGATGTCCAATAACACCTGGAAGTGAGTCTTCTTTTCCCGGCGCCGCCATCCAACTGCGATCAAGCGAGCCATTGACAATCCTGGCGACCGCTATCGAATAAACCAATCCGAGGATAAATCCCTTGGTGCCGTCGAGGGGATCGACCAGCCACCAATTCTTCGCCTCGGGATCGCCACGATAACCGACACATTCCCGGATTTCCTTCACTGAGAATGACTTGCGGCGAATTTCCTCTACAACCTCGCGCACCCGGCTCGCCCGGTTGTCATCATTAAGCGATCCGATTTCTTCCTCGGCGAGCACCTTTTCCTGGGGCGCTATTTCCGCGACAGCGCTCAGGATTATCGCCTGACTTGCTAAATCCGCCACTGTTACCGGCGTTTTGTCTGATTTCGACCATGAATCTTCATTGTAATTTTGCGAACGAACGAACCAAGTGGCGCACGCTGCTTCGGACACGGCTCTTATAATTGCCTGGTGGCTTTGTGCTGGAAAGGGTTGTTTTACTGGGGTTGTTGATGCCATGATTAGTCACTTCTTTAGCTCTGCTTTAGTATTTTAAGGAAAAGATACAATTTCGCCGGAAAGAATGTTAGACCTCTGGAATCAGATTGTTCATCCGGAGAGATGAGATGGCAGCAATGCTCAAGAGAGCTTCGTATGTGAAAGCGAACTCTATGTTTTTACAGAATGATATGCCTATATTGAGGCGATTCTCTTCGTCGATCGCTAAAGGTCAGGTTGTCCGAGGATGCAATAATCCTCATTGGTTGCCCTGCACTACTTGTTGTGCAGGGAACGTTAAAAGATAGCTATTCTCCTGAAATACAATGAGTTGCATTCTTAAAATCATAGTCACTCGGCACAACAAGAAGTGCAGGGCGCCCATCTTTGTGGTCTTTATGGACATTCTCAGACCGCCTGATCTGGAGTGATTATAGAGGATATTGTCAGATTGAGGTTACGATGAATGTTTTAATGAAGTTACTACAGAGTAACGCGCCATTTGAACTCCTTGTTCAGCACAATCATAAGGGCATGGAGTGTATTAAACTTATTCGTCCGATATTGGAAGCAGCAACATCGGGGAATCAGGATCGGGTCAAAGAGATCGCCAAGCAGATATTCCGTCTTGAACATGAAGCGGACGAGATAAAAATGGAGTTGCGGGATGGACTGCATCGTGGGATGATATTACCGGTTGCACGTGGGGATTTGCTGGCGTACTTGCGTGAGCAAGATAGTATACCCGACAAGGTAAAAGATATGGCATCGATGCTGAGTGCACGTCCCCTGCAACTTCCTCAGGCTTGCACCGATAATGAGTGTGAGCGGAAACTCCTCGAATTAGCCGACCTTTCGATTCAAGCTGCCGAGCAGGTCTCCGGAATGGTTGATCGGTTGGATGAATTGAAACGGTACGCCTTTACCGGGAAGGTGGCAGAAGAGATTCGGGAGGCGGGTAAGAATGTGGGCAGCCTGGAGTCGCAGTCGGACAAATGTCAATTTCAACTGGTACGGCTTATCCTTAGCATAGATGATCCCGACTGGAAATTCGCCGCCAGCTATACATTGATGGAGATAATCAAATCATTGAGTAAAATCGCGAACCACGCTGAGAACATAAGCGATTATCTTCGTTTGATGCTCGCGGAATAGAGTGAGCCATTTTTCCCTTTGGAGTATATTTCCACTTGACTGTCAATTGAGTTGCGCTTATATTTTAGTTGCTTCCAGGGGCGCCCAGGGATGCATTTGGCGAGAAGCCAATCAAATCCCGGGCGCTCTGTTACTATAGGGGTATTCAGAATGGTCTTCAGGACTGAATTCAGCCGGGCGAAGCTCCGCAGCACAACTGTTCTGGCGGTGCGATACAAGGGAAAATGCGCCATCGGAGCGGATGGACAGGTGACCTTCGATGATACCGTGATCAAATCCACCGCTGACAAACTACGCTCCCTGGCGGATGGGAAGGTGATTGTCGGATTTGCCGGTGGAGTTGCGGATGCCCTCACGCTCTTTGACCGGTTTGAAGAGAAGTTGAAAGAGCATCCGCGCGATATGCGACGGGCAGCGGTGGAGCTGGCGAAAGAGTGGCGTATGGATCGGGCGCTGCGCAGGTTGGAGGCTCTTCTGGTGGCGATCTCGAAAAAAGAATTGTTTCTGCTAAGCGGGCAGGGGGATGTGATTGAACCGGACGATGATATCATCGCCATTGGAAGCGGCGCCTCGTATGCCACTGCCGCCGCGCGCGCTTTGATGCGTCACACTAAAGAAATGGATGCGGAGAAAATCGTTACCGAAGCCTTGAATATCGCCGCGGAAATTTGCGTCTACACGAATGAGAACATCCGGGTGGTTACATTGTGAAACCGTTATTCGAGTTGACTCCACGTGAAATCGTCAAGGAGTTGGATCAATATATCATTGGTCAGGATTCTGCGAAACGATCGGTGGCGATCGCCCTCCGTAATCGCTGGCGACGACGCCAGATCAAGGATGAAATCGGAGAAGAGATTATTCCGAACAATATCCTAATGATTGGACCCACCGGAGTGGGAAAGACAGAAATCGCCCGTCGGCTGGCGTTGCTCGCCGGTGCGCCGTTCATCAAAGTTGAAGCGAGTAAATTCACCGAAGTGGGGTATGTCGGGCGGGATGTCGAGAGCATGGTACGCGACCTGGTCGAAATCGCCGTCTCCCAGGTGCGGGCGGAATGGATGCAGCAGGTGGAGAAAGAGGCGCGAAACCATGTCGAAGAACGAATTTTGGATATCCTGCTCCCCACGCCGAAGAAAAAACGATCCATCTCACCTTCGTCTCCAACCATCATTTCTCTTCCGCCATCTCAAGGAGATGAAGCTTCGGCATTACAGCACTCGGGCAACCCGGAACCGGAGGATGAGGAACCGGTCAAAGAGATTGGATTGTCCGATCATTTTTTACGGACTCGCGAAAAAATGCGGGTGCGCTTCCGTAATGGGAAGTTCGATAAATCTTTCGTCGAGTTGGACATTCCGGAAAAAGCCTCCGGAGTGATGCAGGTTTTCGGTCCCGTCGGTATTGAGGAGATGGGAGTCAACTTGCAGGAGATCTTCGGGAATCTCATGCCTTCCCGCCGGAAGCGTCGTAAAATGAAGGTGGAGGAAGCCAAAAACGTACTTCTCGGGGAGGAAGTGGATAAACTGCTCGATATGGATGCTATTATCAGTGAAGCGATTCATCGTGCGGAGGAGATGGGAATTGTCTTTCTCGATGAGATAGATAAAATCGCTTCCACCGAGCCAAGTCATGGACCTGATGTCAGTCGCGAAGGCGTACAGCGCGATATTTTACCTTTGATCGAAGGGACTCGGGTCTCGACGAAATATGGTCCGGTCAAAACAGATCACATTCTTTTCATCGCCGCCGGCGCCTTTCATGTCGCCCGTCCCTCCGATCTGATTCCGGAATTGCAGGGACGGTTTCCTATTCGTGTGGAGCTTGATCAGCTCAATAAAAAAGATTTTATTCGCATTCTGACGGAACCGCGTAATTCACTGGTAAAACAATATACGGCATTGTTGGAATCGGAAGATGTTCAATTGACCTTCGACCCGGGGGCGATTCGCGAAATCGCTGAATTCGCCAGTCTGGTGAACGATCAAGCGGAGAATATCGGCGCCCGACGTCTGCATACCGTGATGAATGCCCTGCTGGAGGATTATCTCTTCCGTGTGCCGGTAAAATCCATCAAACAGATCAAGATTACAAAGAAAATTGTCCAGGATCGGTTGAAGGATTTAGTTGAGAATGAAGATCTGTCAAGGTATGTGCTGTAATTCGCTTTCGAATTACATATATCCGTTGATAGGAAATGTTCTTCAATTCGAAGTCCCCGGTCTCATGGGTGGGAGAGACCAGATTCTCCATGAAAGAGTAATACCAGGGAATGATCCCAATAGTAAACAGGCTGTCTACTGAATTGGGACAATCGAAGCTGTTCACCACACCGGGGAAAAACCATGAGTAATCCCCATCCCAAACCCGGCAATCGTAAAAAGTATTACTTCGATCCCGCCAGTTAACACGAACCGTATCATCTTGAAGAACAATAACCTCCACGGTGTCATTCTCAACTAAAGGAATTCGGTTGCATTGGATTTGTTGTGGTCCGGTCGGCAGGTTCGAGTGAATCCCCAGTGAGACATCTTTTTCCCCACCATTCCAGTGATAGGAGCAATTGTAATTGGTTCGAGTCAGAAGGCAGTTTAATAGAGTGCCTCGCATAAAACCTCCATTGCCGGCTAGAATCAGCTCTTGAATGGTGTCGTTCTCGAAAGTGGCATAAGGCAGAGGGGATAGAGGGGAGCAGCGGAAGATTACCTCGGCGTAAATCCCCGAGGCGGTGGAATCCAAATAGACATAAAAAGAGAAGAACAGCTCCGATTCCGGAGGGATGTAATTGTCTGTCGTATCCATCTCATCATGTCCATGGTCAGACGGATTGCTTTTATGGCTGCAATGGGACAGGAGAAAGGCGCAGAGAGTGAACAGCAGGGTGGTAAAGTGAAAGAATCTCTTTTTTATGGAAATGAGTTTCAATTGCTGTTTCATAGAGTTGTCCTGTGCGTCATTGCTATGAATCAAGCTGTCCGAGAATGCCAGGTAGCACCCTGGGGAAATTCCATACATTCTCGGATAGACTGTTCCGCGGGAATGACACCCCGGGTGATTTCCTGACATTCTCAAAAAGCGTGTGGAATAGAACAACTTTTGGGAGTCCACCTAAAACAGTGAAGGACCACCTCATTTCAGCAAGTAGAGCGGCTGCACGATATGTTGCCCTTGCCCTTGCAAAACGGCAAAATAGACTCCGGAAGCCAGTCCCACGGCATTGAACTGTGCTTGGTAGCTGCCGGGGATCATTCTACCTTCGCGAAGCAAAGAAACCGTCTGCCCGGATGAGTTGAACACCTCAAGAGTCATTTCTCCAGCTATATCGACATCGAAATTGAGCGTGGTCATCGGGTTGAAAGGATTGGGATATGCCGGATGCAGGGCGAATTTCACCGGCGAAATGGAGGCGGCGGAAACGTTCGGTTGTTCGAGTCCACTCCATTCAGTGTATTCTAGAACCGTGAAATCTCGTTCAAACCAGGCATAGATGTACTGTTCATCAACCGTGAGGCATCGTACCGGACGCTGGTCGATATAATATGCGACTTCATTCGGATTCGCCGCATCGGAAATATCTGAAATACGAATACCATGTGTACCATCACTGATATACAAGTAAGGAAGATGCAATTCATTGGTCACATCGGGAGTAGTCGCAGCAATTGAAGACAACACCGCGATATTATCCCGATCGGCGACATCGATCAGTTTCACGCTGAAACCTCCCCCTCCGATACTTCCCACACTAGCAACAGTGCCCTCCACATCTATATTTCCAGCGCCAAGTTCGACATAATAACTGGCTATGATCTCAGGCGCCTGGGGATTCGAAATTTCATACAACACTAGAAATCCACTAGAAGTCATGTAGGCAACATCATCTTCGATAGCCAGAGACTCCGCATGTCCAAAGTCGGTGATAGTCGTCTCCAAAGTCGGCGTATTGGGATCTGAAACGTCCAGAACCATAAGTCCCTGATTATTAACCGCGAGGTAGGCGTAATTCCCGACAATCTCCAGCTCCCTACCTTCAACATCTTGTCCGGTGATTTCATAACGGCTTAACTCCACCGGATCGGTAATGGTTGTGATGTCGTAGACGATCAAACCGACACCTTCATCAAGAGCGTACATGATGTTTCCAGTGACCTTGAGATCGTTCAAGTGAATCTCAGGATCAAAATCTAAGACCATTTCCGGATTTTCTGGATCTGAAACATCCACCACAAAGACACCAGCGTAATCCGCCATGACAAACACCAGGTCATTGACACAAATCAGCTTGACATTATAACCAGATTCAAAATCGAGATAGACCGTTCCCCGCAATTCAATGTTGAGACTCTCCTGTGCATTTATGAAATGAGTGACAAGGAGTATGATCAACAATCCAAACCAATACTTCAGACGCATAATAATTCCTCTCTTTTAGCGTTTAGTTCGTTTTCCCTTATCCACATTTATGAAAATCCAGCCGACCATTTTCCCCGGATTGATCTCCTGGTCGGGATCAAAATAATTCTCATCGAAATCATAGCGCGACGAAGTATCTCCGGCTTTCAAACGATCATCTTTCTGCTTGATCAATTCACGGAACCAAGACTGCCAACGTTTCAGGTTGGAGGGACGTAAATCCACCCATCCCTTGTCGCACCAGGTTTGCAGATTTTCCGGCATGACTTCAAACTCCTCATGAACCGAATGGCTGGGGATGAGAATTTTCGGACCGCGCAGGTAATGGATTCCATCGTCAAGTAAAATCGGAATACCGACCGAGAGAATCGCACTGCGCAGCTTAGCGTTCTTTTCAATTACTTTCTGCGCCAGATCCGCCAACTTATCCGGAGATAAATTACAGGCATCGCGCATCGTTCCACAAGCAAGACGGATTAGGTTCGCTTCATGAAGTAATTTGGTGAGACGCGGTGGACCAAGCAGTTCAAAGGCGATGGAATCATCCAAGTCTTCCCCCTTGGCTTTGGCTTCATTAAGGATATGATGAAGTTTATTCAACGCCACCTGACGCAGGACGCCCCCGCGATAAGTTGGCTCCATCACGCTCGCATCCAATGCCCCGATGATATCATGCCCGGAATTCCCACCCGACAGCTCCCAGACCACATATTGCGCAATCTCTTCCGGGGTGACAAATTCCATTTGCCCGACTTCAGTAATCGCGGTAAACTCACCTTCGGAAAAAATTCCGTTCTCACCCGTGTCGATATAGACACTCTTCAAGGTATCACGTAAATCTTCCCAGTCTCCTGACAGCTCTATCGTACGGATTGTCTGTTTCAACTCCTGGGCATGATCCGGTTTCATGTCAAAGCGTCGAATGCTCATCCCTCTTTTACATATTTCTCCGGATTTCACAGCTTTCCAGGCGATGGCGGCGGCGGGTTTGATCTCTTTCACAAAAACTTCACGTATCCTGCCATCGTCCTGCTGTAAGGGAGTGCGTCCCATCAAAAGTAACATCAAGGTCTGTGCGCCGCCCATGGCGTTCTTTGTTAGGAGCACCCGACTCGGGCGATCCTCGCTGTGCGTGTACGGGATGTTCAACCCCATCCCACCAGTGCCGGTCGTACCCACTTTCAAATAACCTCGGCAGTTGCCATCGATCAGGCTCTGATGCAACAACTGGATATGACGCACCAGTTGAGGCGCATTGAGACTGGCGATCAGATCCTCTACCGACTTGGAGAAATCATCGGTGACAACCTTGCCTTTTGCCACTTCCAGCCTACTCATCACCAGTTCGCATTGCTTATAAATATCCTGGTAGGCGATTCCAGTGGCAGTGTTGACACAGTCGATGACAAATTGGGGTTGATGATCGACCACCATTCGATAGAGCGTCATGCGTTTATAGAGTTCCGGCGAGAATGGATCGATGATGTCGCGGATGAATGCCAACCGTCGCTCTCGATCGGCGAGCAGGTCGCTGCGTTGCATAAGCTTGAACTCTTCTCGAATGAAAATATCCCCCCAGGCGGGGATAAATTTTACATTTTTATACTCCGTGCGAAGGATTTCACAAGCCCCTTCAGCTTCTCCCTTTTTCAGCGAAGAAACTACAATCTCCTGTACTCTTTCCTCGCTTAGCTTCCGGCAAACCGCCATGCCAACCAATCCAAATCCACCCAAAACAATGCACTTTTTACCTGCCAAGTCCATAAAGCGGCTCTCCTCTCCATTCATCCGGATCAATACCAATGATATCGTCGTTTCATCTTCATCCACTGTTTTATAAATCGGTCTCTCCCGGGCAGATACTCCGCCAGGCTTAAGGCAATCCCCCGCGGATTCCATCGCCCCACTCCGATACGTTGGAGAATTTCATCTTCCCGCCAAGGGATTGCCGCCTCAATAGGGATATTCCCCGGACGATACAATCCCCATAATGTACAGGGAGGCGCTTCGCTTCCGGAAGAGAGACCCTCTTCCCATTCGATCATCTCCGTCAACCATCGCTTTAAATCCGGATCGTCCCAATCGGTCATCTCCACACAATAATTTAGGAGAACATGAAGGAGACGATCGGTGAAAATTTCCCGCACCGGTATAAATCCACGATGCAGTATTGGTACGATCTCTTCCGATCTCACCGACTCGAAGGGACTGTGTACTTTGACCTGGTGCGCTTCCGGACGTTTCGCTGAATAAAAATGCAATCTTGGATAACGGTTCTTCGATAGAGTGATTGCCAGACCGACTTCTTTCAACGTCGCTTCATCCCATTGCCAAACGTTGGGACCAATAAAGTCATATATCAACAACAAGCCTTCCGGTTTTAAAGTACAACGGATCAGTTCCAGCAGATGTTCCAGGTTTACAATATGGTGAAGAAGCATATTGATTAGAATAAAATCATATTCATTCTCGGGGAACGAGATAAAGTTCAGATCGCCGATCCTTGCCTGCACTGGGATCTTCAATCCTTGATGTTCCAGGCGTTTCTGAAAAACGCCGACCGCCTGTGGGCTTAAATCCACCACATCGAGAGATTGTAATATCCCTCCGCGCAGTAACCGTTCTTCCGCCAAACCGATTCCCGATCCCAGACTGAGGGCGCGAGGAAAGGTCGGCATGTTACGGATGAACCACCAGAGCCAATCGTTTTCCGTCTTGTCGTCGCTGATCTTTTGACTAAGATATTGATAAACCAGGGGATGATCACGATTACGGCGTCGGCGCTGCGAAGCCGCAGTTTTACGTCCCCAGCTCTTCGCCTCCCGTTTTGCCGCCCGAAGGTAAAGCGGTTGATGAGGCTCGATTACAAAGCCCGGTGTCGATCGCATCATGGTCAGGTAATGTAACATCTCATTCATTTTAAATCGAGTCATGTACTCCCATCAGACTGTGAAATCCGGGAACAAAAACACCCTTACCTAAATGTAAGTAAGGTAACAGCCGAGGGATTCGGCTGGAAAGACGGGATTTTCTGATTTGCCATACGCTGTTTAATAACTTATGACACGCCCAAATCTGACGGTGCAACGATTACAAAGGAGGGCTGATCATGGCAATTGTGGCAAAAATCGTAGGTGACATCCCTTCCCGCGAAAAGGTGGAGAAGTTGGATGTCATGACCATCGTGAAAAAAATTCATCGAGGCGAAATCAAACGAAACGAAGAGGGAACGGCGATCTTGCATATCGATGGCAATGATTCCCATTTCGATGTCCATCCGACACTTCGGATTCAAACAATTCATTAGGTGTTTTTAGGTTTAAATGAAAAGATATTGCTAGATCGCTGATGGAAAAACGAACATTTATGTTCGGATAAGGGAGTTTTGCGAGAATAAACGCAATAAACAAGGGCTTGGATCTATAACCCAAGCCTTTGTTTATTTTATTTCACATTGAAGGGTAGCGTAAGCCTCCGTGCTTGCGATTC
>CAZCRQ010000014.1:16258-20626 GCA_964501095.1 uncultured bacterium
TGAATCGCAAGCACGGAGGCTTACGCTACCCCTCTCGCAAGCACGGAGGCTTACGTTACTCAGTTCAATCCAACCAAACGTCGTTGCCAGGCAGGTAAGATGCGTATTGTCTCATATCCTCCAATCTGTTTATTAAAGATCCAGTGGGGAGCCTGAGCGAGGAATTCTTTCACTTTTTCTCTGGCATTCCTGTTCTCCTTATCTGTTGAGAACAGAATCCAGAGAATATAGGCGAGGTCGGGGGCGAGCGAGTCGGCGACAATGACTCGAATTGAATCCAGACATCTCTCCCTCTCACCATTCATGGCGAGAATCCAAGCCTCCAAAGTCTTCACCAGTGGATGCCCCGGCTGCAGGAGCGCCGATTCTTCGATCTGATCCTCAGCGAAATCCAACTGATGGTGCATAAGCAGAATGCGGGCATAATCGAGACGTAATTCAACAATTCCGCTTCGCAAAGGGATCACCTGCTCAAAATAAGACTTGGACAACTGCAATAGTGAATCATTACCACCTAAAACGAGGCTGCTATCCCCCCAGCAGAGCCCGATTCCCCAAAGCGCTTCCGGCAAATCCGCCTGCGTCTGCAAACCGATTTCGTAATGCTTGATCGCTTCTCCATAGTTCCCAGCGATCCAGGATAAATTCCCCAGTTCCACCTGGAGTCGATAACGGGAAGCGATGTTTAGAGATTCAATACCATCTTGAAGAACCTGAACCGCGGGTTCCAAATTACGCGTAGAGTGACGCCAAGCCTGGGCAAGCAAGAGGCAGCCATCGACAGAGGCGGGATCGGATTTTATCAATTGCTCGGCATAATCAACAGCGATGGAATCATTATCAAGGATGGAATTTATAGTGGAGAATGCCGCCAGCGCATCGGGAAAATTACCTTGTGCATCTGGGATGTTCTCTAAAAGCTGTAATCCGGTGAAAGCATCGCCGATTTCCAATTGATAGTTCGCCGCATCGACCCAGCCGGTCGCATAATAAGGCTGCATATCTGTTTTCCCCTGAAATTCCTCTACCAATCCTACCAAGGTAGTATCCATCGCCAGCAGACGCTCACGTACAACTTCTTTTGGGTCATACTGATCCCGTCGCGGCGAAAAATAAGCATTTGCGCCCTCGGCGAAATACTCCCAAACTGTCGATGCTTGGTAACGGCTCAGGAACACGGCGACGCCCTGCGATTCCTGTTCCTTCGCCCGCTGATACGCTTCCTCGATCTGCTCCTTCTCCGCCGAGGTCAGAATGCCATGAACCTGGTGAGTCAATTCATGAAGTATTGTATTGTAGCCGCTGAAGATGGAACGTTCCACATCCTCGATTCCGGTTACCGTATGATACCCTCCGATACCGCGGACATCATCCCAAAGGCGGGAATCGAGGCTGATACGTAAATCCGCTATGCTTTCAAGGAACGGGCAGTCGGAAAGTTTCTCATGCAGGGGTTTGATGTAGAGAGTATGACCGGTAGCGGCGAGAACCGGGAGGAAATTCTTCCACGGGGCGATACAGAGCGCTGTCTGCTTCTGATGACGCCGGGTCAGGGATTCCCAATTGATGACATAATGCTCGATCTCGGGAATTTCCGGCAGTGGTTTAATGTTGAAGAGAGAATCATCGATGGCGTAATACCGAGATTGCTGCATCCGGAAAACTTCATCTATGCGAGCCAGGATAGCATGAGTGCGTCCGTATGATGGGTAACGTTTGACGGTTTTCAACGCATAAGACTCAGCATCTTCCAATTCCTGTCGGTTCCAGGCGAGTGATGCCAGGTAGATCGGCGGATCGACCCAATTCGGAAACTCATTGTACAATCCTTTCATATACCGCTCGATAACCTGCGCCGATCCACTCTCTTTGACTGTTTGCAGTGAATTCCAGTAATCCATGTTTGTGGAATCCGGGTAAGCTTGGGGATTTTCTGCTCGAAATTGGGTATAATTCTGCTCGGTGTAACCGTTGCCGAGATAATAATGCGCTCGTTCATGCTTGAAATTCAGGTCAAGCGACAGTTGAAAAAATTCTATCGCTTCACTGGTTCTGCCCAATCGAATCAGTGCCAAACCGATGGTAAAACAGAGGTCATCGCTTATCCCGCCGCGTTTCAGTTCGTTGGTCAAGGTGTCCAGTGCAGCTTGGTAGTTATTGAGTTTTAAATAAGATTCCGCTAAGCCGATAGCCGCTTCGGTTCGTAAAAGTTGATCGGAGAATGTCTGAAAGGCAATTCCAAACTCGGCAATTGCCTGCTCTGGTTCATGCATCCGTAAGGCGAGCTTGCCCAGGGCGAGATGATCGTCATCATCGAGGATGATAGAATTGGAATGTTGTTTCAGATACTCAAAATGATCGAAATAATCGCACTGTTCGAGGATCAAGTAGTCCACATACTTTTCAAGGGGGAATAAATTATTGAAATCAAGCGGCGGGACTGGATTTGGAAAGTTATCATGGAAATAATCTGCGCTGGGAAAACTGGAATGTTTAATCATACCCCATCTGTACATCGCCTTGGCTTTATCCTGAGATACTTGACTGAAAAATTTTACTTTATCGGAAATCCCACTCCGCAACCTGAATTCGATATAGAGCGGCTCCATTTCCAGCGAATCGCGAGCGATTGTGGCTTGTTCGAGCAACGATAACGGTTGAGCGAAGTCAGGAGTCGAGTGACTGAGAAATAAAGCTATAAGTATTATAACTATGGAAATTCGATGAATCAAATATATTTGATTATTACTATATGTCAAGACAAACCAGGTTTTAACTATGTTTAAAGAGATATTCGCATTCTTCATGTCGTGTCCCCTGGGCGTCAGTCACGGCGAATTTAGCGGGACCATACATGCTCACCCCGGCATAACCTCCATCCTTGGCGAGCAGATAGAACATCAGCCCGAAATTGGGATTACCTTTGTCGTTCAATAGATGTTTTTCTTTTGTATGCCGTGCCACTCGTCTCAACACCTCCATCCCGGCGTCCGAGGGCGACATTCCATTTCCCATCAATTCGATCGCCAGGAAACTGCAAAGGTTTTGCAGATTCGCTTCGCCTCTTCCAGTGCTGCCGCAGGAACCAATTTCGTTATCGGCATATAAACCAGCACCGATGATGGGAGAATCTCCCACACGTCCGGGGATTTTGAACGCTAATCCGCTGGTCGTGGTGACACAGGAGATGTCACCATTTTGGTTCATCCCGGCGCAATGAATCGTCCCAGTCGGACGTATCTCTTTGCTTTGCTTGTCATTGGGAAGAGGGATCGCTTCCCCCGGGCTAAGCCAGTCATCCTCTTTCGAGAGATTACGTTTCCAATCCAGCCAGACGACACGAGCATTCTCGGTCAACAGGTTCTCCTCTGGGAATCCCATTGCTTTGGCGAATTTGAGCGCTCCCTCCCCGACCAGCAACACATGATCGGTCAATTCTAGCACCATTTTCGCCACTTTCGAGGGATTACGTATATTACGCAGAGCTGCCACTGCACCAGCGCGATGCGTAGGTCCGTGCATAACGGCAGAATCCAGCTCCACCACCCCCTCCTCGTTCGGCAAACCGCCCAGCCCGACACTCATGTCCTCCGGGTCATCCTCGACTAAATTCACGCCTGAGATCACCGCATCCAGCGTATCTTCGCCGTTTAATATGCTGTTATACGCCTTCTTTGTCGCTTCGAGACCGTTGGCGGAAGCGATCACACGAACCGGATAATTTCCCGGTGCGGGTAGTTCCATTTTAGTTTTCTGTTTTTTGCTTGCAGTGGATTGTGAAAACGCCTGGGTTCCTAATATAGGAATTGTGCCGGCAGCAATAGCGGAGGATGCCAGGAAACGTCTGCGGGAAAGGTCTGGATTTTTCATCATATCACCTTTTCTACAAATGAGGATGCCAGGAAACGTCTGCGGGAAAGGTCTGGATTTTTCATCGTATTACCTTTTCTACAAATTATGAATAGATTAGTATTTTTAATAAAGCAACAATGGGTAGCGTAGGCGTCCCTGCCTGCGATTGCGTCCCTGCCTGCGATTGCGTCCCTGCCTGCGAGGGATTGCAAACACGAAATTATAGGCACGAATCGCAAGCACGGAGGCTTACGCTACCCCTCGCGTCGGTAGCGTAGGCGTCCCTGCCTGCGAGGAATTATAATCACGAATCGCAAGCACGTAAGGATCGCAAGCACGGAGGCTTACGCTACCCCTCACGTCGGTAGCGTAGGCGTCCCTGCCTGCGATTGCGTCCCTGCCTGCGAGGGATTGCAAACACGAATCGCAAGCACGGAGGCTTACGCTACCCCTCATCTCTCTCGCAAGCACGGAGGCTTACGCTACCCCTCATCTCTCTCGCAAGCACGGAGGCTT
>CAZCRQ010000015.1:0-8874 GCA_964501095.1 uncultured bacterium
GGCAGGTAATGAACATGACGTGCGCCGCAGCTTTTCAATTCTTCTTCAAAAGCACCGTTTTGGATAGGGAAGAATACGTCATAAAACGGCGCCATTTTCTTCCCATATTCCATCAAGCGACCATCCTCGACGAACCAAAATGCCGTGGGAATGCCAATCCGCCGCAGCTCCTGCAATGCCTCCGAAGTGACCGGCGCCTGCGCCATGACGAAAATAAGCTGCGCCTTCATTTCCACTGCTTTGATTACGACAGTCTGAGCGAGAAGAGAAGTGAATCGGCTTTTTAAACCGGTGAGATGATCAGGATTAGCGGCTACTGTCTCAAGATGCTGCAAACCTGGAGCGAAGGAGCTGTTGTCCAGCACCTCAACACGATGCCCGAGGCTAACCAGGGCATCACGGACATAGAATGTTATCGGTAAACTGCCGCCATAAATCGGTCCAACTACTAAAATGCGTAGCCGTTTCTTCCGTTTCCCTCGATATTCCTTGATCCGGTTCGCCATCTCGCTGGCAAAAGCCGGGGAGTATCGTCGGATGGAAGGCGAGATGATCAGTTCATACCTAGAGAGATTTTCTTGACCGCCAACCTGTTTTTCAAGAGAGGCTAGCGTTCGTTCAATGGAATCCACATTGATAATACTGATGTCTTTCAGCAAATTCCCTAAATCCCTTGACTGCATTGCCGAAACAAGCACACGTTTTTCTGGTTCAACGACAACGATGCGTGATTCAGGCGATTTACGACGAATCGCCTCTGTGAGATACCCCAACTCGAAACCGATCAGTAAAAATTCTTTTAACTTTATCTTGTTTTTCAGAAAACGAGCGCAAAAATCTTCCGCCTCCTGGATGGGATCATAACGGCTTAGAACTGTCTGACCATCGACAGTCAAGGTCAATCCACGTTTTTTCGCCGGTTTTACTTCGCATCCGGCAGCATTAGTTAGAGTCAAAGCATCGGTGAGAGCATGGTTATTGGCATTCAGAGCAGCCAGATTTTTCTCCCAGACATCATACAATCCATTTATGAACAGTAAATCGTTCATCGATGTCTTCCTCCGAGATGTTTCTCTGTAGAAATCCGTTCCTCGGCTCTTCGCAGGGTTAAAAATGGTCGATCCGCATAACGTTTTTTTGCCGAGCCAAGTTTCTGCATGGGAAGATAATAGCCGAGCATTGCGCTGCGTCTCAGGTTTTCCATGGATTCGAGGTCAGTCGGATGGGCAGCGTGGAATTTCTGCCATAAGGGCACCATAAATTCCGCTGCCCCATGTTTTTCCAACAACTTCCCTATTCGTTTCAAAGCATCTTTACTGTTTTGGTTGCGGGAAAAAGCGTAGTGATAATGTTCGAAGGCATGCCACTGCGACATCGGCGACTGGATGCGATTGAATCCCGGTGTCAGCTCCAGTCCGGCTTGGGATAACAGGTCACCGATAGCCAGGTGAAGGTCTTCGGGAGTTTCAAGTTGATCGTTAGCGAGGATTTTTTTAGCTGTATGGTAGTCGCCATGTTCCAGGGAAAGTGACGCCAGCGTGGCGCGAGCATGAATATTTTTCGGATTCTCACGCAGTAAATCCGCCAGAGTATTCAACGCCGACTGAAGGTCATGCAAGGAGGCGCTCAACACCACCCGACGCTGCGGATCCAACTGTTCCATATTATCTCGCAATATCCGCAGCGATTCTTCACGTAACCCGTTCAAACTATTTCCCCACTTCCAGCTTGCCTGCCAGCATCCCCAGGCGGCATCCAGACGACTGCTTATCTGATGACGCTTTTTACGTATATTGAGTTTCGCTAGATCCGCCAGCACCTTCACCGCTCGATGTTTGATCGTATGGTTCTGAGAGATCTGCTTTATGCTTTCTCGGCTGATCTCTTGAAGCAGCTTTGGATTTTCCAGCGCCTCCTGGACAACATCCTCAAGGTCTTTATGCGTATAGGTAAGCAGATGACGTCCATCCTGGAACAGTCGTTCCTCCCCTCGATTACGCTGCGTCAGGACAACCGCCCCGCACGCCATCGCTTCGAAAGTCCTAAGGTTGATCCCATCGAACAACAACTCATTAAGCACGATTTTCGCGTGTCGGTAATAATCCGCAACCTTAAGGGGAGTCTCGGATCGCCTGCCGCTGCCGTCGATAATCTTTAATTCCGCCATTCTCTTCAGTCGGAAGAGAATCGCGGAGCGCTTCGGACGCAACTTGCTGTCAACTGTACCGATAAACACCACCGGTAAATCACGTTCTCGCTCATTTTCACCTGGGTAGTAGATGGTCGTATCCGCTGCCAGAGGAAGCCAGCGAATCCAATCGCAGCCATTCGCCATCCACCTCCGCCATTGGACATACTGATCGACATAAACCCGATCAAAGGCATGAGCATAGTACTTCTGCCAGAATTCATTGATCGGCGTGTCGATGGCATAGAAAGCGGAAGGTATCGTCACTTTTTCAATGCCGCGAAAGAACACCCGTTTATCGATACTGTCAATTTGCAAAATTGCATCTGGTTTAAAGGGGATTTGCGTCAGAAGCGAAGAAAAATCCTGCGCTTGCGGATCAACCTGTAAATCATTTTTGGCTGTCAATCCAATCCGAAACGTATCGATGCCCAGACGGTCGAATTCCTCTCCGAAATAGTGATCGTTCAATAATAATAGTTTCATGATTGCACCTGCTTTACCTGAACATCATTCGTAATAACCAGCATTTTCGACCATTTCTCATCCGCATAAGGATAAGGATCGGGACGAAACGGCAACCGGCGATGATACCGTCCTGAAGGGCGGAAAATTGACATGCTTACCCGACGATTGGGAATCCGGCTGCTCCCATAAACCGGCGACGAGCGGACAAACACAGCATAAGGGGTTGTAGCCATCACTCGTACAATTGAATCAGCATCCCGAATTACTTGAGAAATCGGAGAGTGATTTTTTCTATTTTTGGAAAATCGTGGTTTTTCCAATTTTGGATTATACTTTTTCATAATGCTGCACCTTCCAATCACGGTGAATCGTGGGAACGAGAAAACGCATTGCCCAGCGCATCTCCGCCGATGCCTGATCTTTTTCCATCCAATCATTCAGCGGTGATTGCGCACTGCGCTCGTACAGCCAGGCTAGCTTACGGGCATCGCAAAATCGATCTGACTGAATTGTTTCTTTCTTTTCCCCGCCCATGAACCCCAACGAGTCGTCTTTTTCCAGGGATGTTCCCCAGAGGAGGGCGCGAGCGAGAGATCGCCATCGTCGTTGCGATAATAAATCGGTTTCCTCGTGTTCTTCGAGAGGTCGATACTCTGGACCCACAGGTGAAGATCGGGCCAATAATAGAGAAATGCTCTGTTCATCTCGCCAACTCTGGTCTAAAGGCTCATTATGGCAAATTCGCCAAGCTAATGACGCCACACTTTTTTCATCCAAACGACTGCTGAAATCACTCGATTCCATATACGCCTGATCGAAGGACTTCTTATCAAACAACGCCACTGAACCTGTTTTGTAAGGTCCGGTTTCCACCGGATTGGCGCCGCCAAAGAAGAATCCAAGAGGTGTGGCTTTAGTCGCGGCGGCTAACTGTAAAGTTCCAGTATCGCTGGAAATCAGGACATCGCAATGATTCAACAAGGCTGTCAGTTCGCCAATACGAGTCTTTCCGGTGAAATCACGAATCTTGTTACGCCTGATTTCCGGAATCTGTTGAATAATGAAACTGGCGATCTCTTTATCAGCGGCAACGCCCAGCAGGAAAATTTCACTGTCTTCATATTGGAGCAGATAATTAGCAATCCCGGCAAGTTTTTCCTTACTCAAACACCTTCCGGCTGCACCAGCTCCTAAATTCACAGCAAATCTTTTGTTTTTCCTTGATTTGCCTCCTTCTTCAGATTGAGAAAAGGCAAACCTTGTGCCCAATCGCTCTTTTATCTTCGGCTCCGGCAAAGGAAAAATTCCCGGTCCATAAGCCGCCCAAACTTCGCAGAGATGAAGCGGATTAAAACGTCGGTCGATCACTGCTAAAGTGAGATACCTGTGAGGACGAGGAAGATCATCATTATCCAATGGACCTGTTTTTACTCTCGCCGGAATAATGGCGGCGATCGCTGCCGGTAGTTTCCCCTCATTAAGCAGGATCAAACGATCAAAAATCTTTTGTGGTTTCCAACTGCGAATCCACTCCTGGTAACGTCTGATTGGCGAATGATCCCGATTACAAATCAGGTTAGCCCCGGTTTCCAGGTCAATTTCGATGACATCATCGACGCCCTCGAGCAGTCGGGCGATTTCTGCCGTGCGTGCATCGACGACCAGGGTGATCGATCGTTCAGATCCCGATTCGCGTTTCAGGTTTTGAATCAGAGGGGAGGATTGAATCAGGTCCCCAAATCGGGCAAGTTGAACGATTACTATATGTTCCTGTTGTTGTTCCATCTGGAATAATGTTTTCTCTGCGATCTCAGTGCCTCTGCACGATAAGGACTTAAAATCATCAGACACCGAGATGATTCATCAGCTCCTTGGCGCCACGGTGATCGGGTTTGACCCGTAGAACTTTTTCCGCTTCCTCACGAGCGCGCACCGTGTCTTGGGAACCGAAGAGGATGGCAGCGAGATGAAACCGTGCTTCGATGTCATCCGCTTTGATGTTCAAGTACTGTTCGAGCGGGAACTGAGCTTCGCTCATTCTTCCGGCTTGCACGGCGGAAGCGACCAGCCCGACAATCGCCGGACGGTGATCCGGGGCAAGACGCGCCGCTTCTTTGAAGTAATCCAGCGCCTTTGAATGATTGCCGCGTTTTAAATAGACATTGCCCAATCCCATGAATCCACGGCTATTCTCCGGCGATAGGCTGACAATTTTGCTGAAGATGTCCTCCGCTTGATCAAGTTCGCCATGAATCAGTTTGTAAGCCCCAATTCCGATCCAGGCGCGTTCCGCGCTCGCATCCGCTGAGACAGCTTTCTGATAACATTGCAGGGCTTCTTCGGGACGATCCAGACGGAACCGCGCATCTCCTAAAAGTGTCCAGAACATCGCCCGGTTGCGTAAATTGCCGTTTATGTGATCCTGACCGCCCAACAACAAACGTTCGGCATCGTTGAACTGCCCTTCTTTGATCAGAATGTCAGCCTTTTTGATCATCTCGTTCAGCGCTTTTTGTTCGGACTCTAAACCTTTATTCACCAGATTTGGAGCCGGCTGAACCATTGTCATCTCCTCCATCGAGCCCACCTCCTTCCTGACTTGTGGAGTTGCTATCTGGTTTATTGAAATCATCACTTTTTTCCCATTACGCTCTTCAAGGCGAAATCCATCCAACTGTGCATAAAGATGGAAATCAGGTTCTATTTTCCCCGCCCAATTCCTTAAAAACTGTTCGATGTTGGCGACATCGTGATCTTTCCGTCCCGGCGTTTGCTCGCAATGGTGGATTACAACGGCGTCAGGCTCATAGATCACCTTTACGCCTTCCTGACGGGCGCGCAGACAGAAATCAATATCTTCGAAACCGTTCAGATATGACTCATCCAATCCATTCAGTTTCTCGTACAGTTCCTTTCTGACCAGCATACATGCGCCGGTGACAGCCTGGTAAAATCGGCGTTTTTGCACCGGTGGAAGAGTCGATGGCGCTTTGCCGTAAATGTGTCCGGGTAGAAAATCATCAGAAAACGTGATGCCAACGTGCTGCAAAGAGCCATCGGGGAAGAGCAGACGGGCGCCGACAATTCCAACTTCCGGCTCCTCCTGCATTGCCAGAACCATTGCGCTCAGCCATCCCTTTTGCACCTCGGTATCGTTGTTCAAAAGCAGGACATACTTTCCTCGCGCCGCCTCCACCCCGCGATTGCACGCCTTGGCGAATCCCTCGTTACGTTGATTCCGCAGCAGCAACACGCCCCACTCATCCAATTGCGCCAATAGTTTCTCATCGGTGTTCTGGCTGCCATTGTCAACGACAATTAGTTCAAAAGGCGTCTCCTCGGTGTTGGCGATGATGCTCTGAAGCGCAGTATTTAGCATTTCCGGCAGGTTGTAATGTGGGATGATTATCGAGACCAGCGGTCTTCCGGCATTCTTCAATGAATCATAGGCGATTTTTCTAGTGCGCTTGACCGCCTTCTCACGATTTGCCCTGATTTCTTCATTTTCCGACGGATGCAGGTGATAGATGGCGTTTCGATCGGTGATCTCATCTTCGGAGCGAAAAAGATCTGCCTCGTTGGAGCCGATGATCTTCGCCTGTTCCTGAGCAACAACCTCCTCGATCTGGCAAGCGCATATATTGCGAAGAATAAATTCCCAGAATGGATTTTCTTTAAGCTTGTCCGAGAATCCGCCCGAAGTCAGCAGGTCTCGTTTAATGATCATTCGTTCCGGTGAAATGGATGGCTCGACCGACAGGGAATCGAGTGTGGCAGTCAGGTCTCCCTTCTTATCGCTCAGATGTACAAGGGAAGTTTCATCACGGATGCCTGTTATCAAAGTCGAAAGTACGGCTATTTGTGGTTTTACACCGGAAGGCAGAATCCAGAGCCAGTTTCCTGTGGCAGTGGAGGAACCAAGCCGCCAGCGTTTGCCTTCTGTATCCCAAGGCGACGGATGGATTCTTCGTAAAGGCAGATCGACATCAAAAAGGAATCCATTTGACGTCTCCACCGCTTCGACCAGGATAATCTCTACCGGTTTAAAAGTCTGGCGATCGAGCGCTTTGAGGGTTTCAGCCACACTACTGTTGGAGCCATTCTGAATGACAATGGCGCTTACACTAACTGTAGGTTCGGGTTTATTCTTTTCGGCTGGCAGGATTTTCATGATAAGTGCTGGTTTTGGAGCAGACAAGGATTCCAGTTCATCCTTAAAAAGCCGCGCGGCGAGTTCCAGGCGATGCTTCAAGGCTGAAGTGTCGAGATTTTCTGAGGATTTGTCTTTTATCAGATCATAGTACTTCAGAGCCAATTCACGATGATTCAGCTTTTCCAGTATTACGCCAATTCGTGCGAGTGATTCTTCATCAGCCGATTTTGGTTCAGGATCGGTAAGTCTCAGCTTCTTTACTTGTTCGATGATTATGGCGTTGGTGGTTGGATCCTTGGTGATGCAGTTAATATCGGTCAACGCCAATAAACCATGCAGCGCTTCGCTTAATTTAGCATTTGGAATCCATCCTTTATCGATGGCGGAGCGTGCGCGGAGTAATCCGAAGTCGATGAGTTGCGGTGATTTCTTCGCCAAACCGGCTAAAACAATCGCCCGCGCCAGGCGCAATTCGCGATCACAGTTCTCCAACGGCATCGATCCTTTCAAAACTTGAATCGCCTGGTCGATGATCGTATCCCGATCCTGAAAAGAGATGTTGCGCAATGCCAATCCTACATAAGCCTCCAAACTGAGCACAGTAGTCCAGGGATCATCCCATCCGCCCTCCGGATCTCTTCGCTTAGCAAGAGCCTGGGCAAGCTGTAGCGCCTGGTCGATAAATCCACGTTCCGCCAAGGTCGGAATCGCCATCGCGGTTGCAAGGATATTTCCCCGCCCATTTCGTGACAGTGAAACCAGATGATCACCGCCCATACGTTTCATAAGTTCGGTCACATCCTGGGATATTCGTTCGATGTGCGACATCTCTCACCTCTATAAGTAATTCAATAGACTGATCTTCAATAGATCAGCCCCGATCTCCATCGCATTTTGCAAGGCGATCTGATCCAATTGATACCTGCCGATCCATTCCGTCACATCCGCATCCTGAAGTTCGCTGAGTTCCTCGGTCGCATTCAGGGAATGATCGAGCAGTTTTCCTGAAGAACGCTCCAACCTCTCGACCAATGAGCCTACTTTCGACAAAGTGGAAGTAATCCGTAACTGCGCCTCATCCAACCTGCCGATTGTCGCTTCGATCATCTCCTGGTCGCCGGTACGTAAGGCATTACGCAAGTCGATCAAAACTTGGAAATAATCCCCCTCTTCCCCCGCCTCGCCAGTCTGGTACAAAACAGCGCCTGGGATGTTGGACTGCACACGCTCCCCATCGGCGACCGTGACATCGACAAGTCCCTCCATGTGCTCGGGTAAATCCTCCACCCGGATGATGTCGCCGGTTTCTTCATCCATAATCGCGGTATAGGGAGCCTCTTTTGTATTGTATCCGCCGAAAATGTAAAGACCGGCATATTTGGCATTAGCAATGGCTATCGTTTCATGGAGATAGTTATCCACTTCAAGTGCCAGTGTGAGACGGTCTTCTTCATTCATTGTATCGTTCGCACCCTGAACCGCTGCTGATCGTGCCTGAGAGAGCAAATCCAAAAGCGATTGCAATTCGCTCTCGCTCTGTGTAAGACGTGATTTGGCAAAATCCATGTTCTTCTGATATTGATCCAGCTTTCCAAGCTGATTCTCCAATCCAAGAATCCTATCCGCACGATTGGGATCCACCGAGGGACGATTCACTTCTATCCCATCGCTCAGCACCTGTTGAGAACGATAGAGCTGGTTCTGTAACCGTTGAATGTCATACAGAAGGTTGCTCATTTTAAGGTTATTGGTTATTCTCACCTTTTCCCTCTTCTAAATACTGTGGTCTCCGGTGGTGTCAGCCGTCCCCGGCTGACACAATCTCCGGTGGTGTCAGCCGTCCCCGGCTGACACATGTACAGATACATCACATTGCACATATACATCACATGTACACAAATCTCCGTCAGCCGAGGACGGCTGACGGCACAATCTATATCTCCGTCAGCCGAGGACGGCTGACGGCACAATCTATATCTCCGTCAGCCGAGGACGGCTGACGGCACAATTTTTAGGTATCATAGACTTAATAGATTAGTAATCATCTCATCGGTCTGTTTCAGCA
>CAZCRQ010000015.1:8974-19851 GCA_964501095.1 uncultured bacterium
TTTAGGTATCATAGACTTAATAGATTAGTAATCATCTCATCGGTCTGTTTCAGCACCCGTGCAGTGGCGGTGTATGAACGCTGCAAGAGCAGCATATTCGCCATTTCCTCATCGAGATTGACACCTGAGGTGTTCTGCCGCCAGTTTTCCGCTTGTTGCAGACCGGACGTCGCGGCTTCCAGACGGACTTCCGCTTCACTGGATTCATTGGCGATTTTCGAGATCGTGCGACGGTAGTACTCGGAAAAACTCAGGCTTCCACCTTGAAAAACCTCTTCATCCTGCAAGTCGAAGACGTCATGCGCCAAGTCGTTCGCTCCCGGCGCGCCGGATCGTGAAGCGGCAATCTTTTCCGGGCTCCCCAGGATTTCACCCGCAACCTCCAAGTCAATCGCCCCGGAAGTATCACTTCGCCAGAAAAGATTGTTTGTACTGCCGTCCAGACCGATTCCGGCAAGATGCAGAGTGTTGACCCGATCCCGGAGGGAATTCGCGAGAATGTCCAATTCCGCCAGGGTATCAGCGATCACTTCATCCCGTACATTGATTTTCTCGAAGATTTCACCATCATCCGCCCGGAAAGCATTGCCGCTATCCCGCCAGATCAAGCTGAGCCCCGATTTCCCATTTGCCGCCTCCTCCACCCACCCAACCTCCCTGACCCTATCTCCTTGCACTAACACCTCACCAGCGACATACACCGAAATCGAGCCGTCATTTTGACGTTGAATAGAACCGCCGACTATTTCACTGAGTTCATTAAGATAGCGGTCGCGTTCATCCATCAAGTCATTCGGATTCTGTCCACGAGATAAAGCGGAGGAAATTTGCCGATTCAGGTCGGCGATTTGTCGGGAAAGGGAATTGATCTGGGGAACAAGCTCGCGAAGTCGTACATTCATCTGCTCCTGCATCTTGCCAAGCTCGGTTGCTGCCGAGCGAAATTCACCCGCCAAAGTCTGGGCTTTCGAGGTCAGAGTTACGCGGCTGGAAACGCCTTCCGGATCGTTCGCCAGGGATTCCCAAGCCAGCCAGAATTCATTAAGCGCATTGGACAGCCCATGATCGCTCATTTCAGAAAAAACTTCTTCAATCTGCGCCAAGTCCTCCTGCTGTGACTCCCAGCGGGCGAGAGACGCTGTTTCATAGCGAACGCGGTCAGTGAGATATTCATCGGCAAGGCGTTGAATCTGATCGATCTGAACACCAGTCCCGAACTGCCCGGGATTGCCATCGATAGGGATACGAGTGGCAACATTGGCGCGCTGACGGCTGTACCCGTCGGTATTCGCATTGGCAACATTATGGCTCAGGACTCCTATTGCGCCCTGCTGGGCAATCAGTGCTTCACGCGCCAACGTCAACAGTCCCTGCAATGTCGGCGAGCCGCTATGTAGATTCTGAATGTTGTTCATCTGATTGTTACAAGGTTTTATTCACCATGATCGATTGAAGATGACGATTCCGCAACTGGCCATTCGATTCATAAGTCACATCCAAACCGGAGCTGTCAATCAGCCAGTCGATGTTATGCTGCGCGCGATTCATCGAACGTTTTATCAGATATTGATTGACCTGGTTGACACGACGTATCCGTTCCACCAGGCTGGTTATACTTTTCTTCACCTCCCGCAATTCACCGGAAACGGTTCCAAGACTCATCTCGACCAGACGGGTGAGGGTGAGTTCAGACTCTTTCATCGAGAGCCCCTTCGCCAGCGATTGGACTTTCTCGATGCGCTGCTGCTCAAGCGACTTAATCTTGACAATCAACTCTTCCTGATGGAGAACGCTTTCTTCAAAATGCTCGACATCGTTTTTCAGGAGGATTTTTTTCTGCTCCTCAAGGTGTCCGAGAAATTCACTGAGCAATTCCTCTTCCTTCTTTATGATCACGATGAGAGTCTGGATTATCTCTTTCATTGGTTCTCCGGGGAAATTGTATCGGCAGCCTCAGAATGACTGTTCTTCATCCGTTCAAAACTTTTAATCACTTTTCGTACATATTCTTCCGTCTCCGGATAAGGCGGGATGCCATTATGCTGTTTTACTACTGTCGGACCGGCGTTGTAGGCAGCGAGGGCAAGCGGCAGATCCTCAAATTCATCCAACTGTTGCCTGAGATAAGCGGCACCGCCTTCAATATTTTCAATGGGATTGAACACGTTCGATATCTTCAAATCCTGGGTGGTGGAATCCATCAACTGCATCAATCCTTTCGCACCGGCTTGGGAGACCGCCAGTTTATTCCCGCCCGATTCCTGAAGGATCACCGCACGGATCAGGTTTGGATCGAGACCGTGGCGACTAGCGGCGCGTTCAATTATGGAATCGTAACGGCGAAGTTTCGCTCTTTCCGGATCGACATTTTTCTCAAGAGAAGATGACTTTTTCGCCTCATCGACTGGAGATTGCATCGAAGGAAGAACTTTAGGATCTATGCCGCGCTTTTCGATAATCTGTTTATAAAGCATCTCCGCCAATCCCAGTCCACGTTCGCAGGTCATCTGATTCGCCATCGCTTCGTCGAACCAATCTTGATAGATATGCGATCCCGCGCCTTCTCCACCGATGATGTTCATGGAACCACGCATGTTCTTAATTAAATTGCGGGCGAAATATGCCTCAAATCCCATGCAGGCTTTGTACAGCTCGGGATCTTCGACATCCTTGGGAATTGAATGCTGCGACCATTGAATTCCCGTCAATTCGTATTCGTTCGTCTTGCTAATCATCAGATAATGATCAACTCCGCTTGCAAAGCACCGGTCTCTTTCAACGCTTGAAAGATGGAAATAATATCACGCGGCGTCACCCCAAGGCTGTTCAACGCTGCGGCGACATCCTGTACATTGTTCGATTCGGGTATTACGTTGACTTTCATTCCTTCCTGCTGCATCCGAATCTGAGTCACCTGCTCAGTAACCGTTTTACCGGCAGAGAAGGCGCCTGGCTGGCTGATCACGGGAACGGTTTCAATTGAGATGGAAAGTGCGCCGTGCGTGACCGCGACATTCGACAACTTTACATTCCCGCCGATTACAACCGTCCCGGTACGTTCATTGACTACTACCTTCGCCTTGACATCGGGTTCTATCGAGACTACTTCCGTCGCCGCAATCAACCCCATTATGCCGCCCGGAAAGTCTGGTACGACACGAACTTCCACCGTTATTGGATCGAGGGGAGACGCGATTTCCCTTCCAAGTTCGCGATTGATCGCTTCCGCAATGCGGGTGGAAGTAGTGAAATCCGCCTGATGAAGTGCATAACGGAATGTTTCCAAATCCGCGAGGGTATAATTCAAAGTTTTCTCTACATGGAAACCATCCGGTATTCGGCAGACCAAGGGATGATTCTGGCTGACGCTGACTCCACCCGATTCCACCATAAAACCACCCAGGCTGATCGGTCCCTGGGCGACGCCATATACCTCTTCATCGAGTCCAATCAACGGGGTAAGTAGTAGTGTGCCGCCCGAAAGGCTTCTCGCATCTCCAAGCGAGGAGATAGTGACATCGAGACGCTGCCCCTCTTTCACAAAGGGAGGCAGCTCTGCCGTAACCATCACACCGGCGACATTTTTCACCCGAATCCGTTCGCTGTCTACCGAGATGCCGAAACGGTCGAGCAGATTCAATAGTGTCTGATTTGCAAACAGGGTGCGGGGAGTGTCGCCTGTTCCCGCCAAGCCGACAATCAAACCGTACCCGATCAACGGCATGGAATCCATGTTCTCGATCGAGGCGAGATCCTTGATTCGGGATTGACTCTTCGCCTCAGAGGCGCCGATTAAAAACCAGCAAAGTAAAAGTGTTGCGATAATTATCTTCTTCATCAGAAAATCCAATTCCAGATCCGCGTCAGGATGCCCGGTTTACCAGCATCTGTCACCATCCCCTTGCCTTTATAGGAAATCTGGGCGTTTGCGATGTTGTAACTATAAAGGGTGTTATCCGCGGCGATATCTTCGGGACGAACAACACCGGTGAGGATCGTCGTCTGTTTTTCTCCGTTGACAATAACAACTCGTGAGCCTTGAATTGAGAGCAGTCCATTATCAGTGACCTCAGTAATAATGGCAGTCATTTTCCCCTGTAACTCACCACGGGTTGTGGTGGCGCCGCGATTGTCACTGCGATGGGTGATCTGGCTGTCCATACCGAAGGAGGGCAGCAGGTCGACAAGTTTTCCGGTGGTGGCAGCATCTGCCCGCCCACGATTCTCGCTGTTGGTATTGGTCTCGGTCAGGTTGCTGCCCTCGGTGAATTCCATTAGCAGAATCGTGACCACATCCCCCTCTTCAAACGCCTGCTTATCAGTGAATAAAGAACGGTTTACAAAGCTGTTAATCCGCTGCCCACAACATAATGAGGTTGATAGAAACCATAAGATTGCGGCACCGATCGGGAAAATTGTTGGTTTAAATTTCATCTACCGGTTCCCTTGTCATTTATCACACCGCTGATCAAAACTGTGCTGTCCGGCTGGACGATTCCATAGAGCACTGCGCCTGACGAGGCATTCCTGATTTGAATGGAATCGCCGGGATAAGCGCTCTCCAAGGCGATGCCGGTTGTCGACACTGTCACTGTGCCGTGACGCACAATCGCTCTGATTCGGTCGCCATTCTGAATGATCGGCTTCGGCTCCAGGTAATCCCAGGTCAGAATATCCCCGGTGCGAAGCGAACGTTTCATCCACCAGGTGGTCGTATTCAAATCCATGTCTGACTTCGCCCAGTCTCCAGCCAATCTTGTCACGTCACGCCGTTCCCAATTGATCATCCGGCTGTCAACAGTTGTCCGGCGATGGCAATCGCAATTGATCACCGGAACCAACGCTTTCACTTCGATTCGCACACTGAGAGGTAGACGTTGGAGCAGGCGATTCCCCTCCTTAACGACAAGCAAGAGCACGGTCGATCCGCGCGGCTGAAAATCAGATTCAATCGAAAGCGTTGCTTCTTCGGGAACATTTCCCAGACGCCACGGGGAACTGATCACCCAGTTCACTTCTTCCCCGCTCCACAGGGAATCAAGATGGATTTGCACCAGATTTTCCACTCTCTTCTCAAGTGCGGTCTTTTCTGCTACGTTCTTTTCTCCTGCTGGGGATAATAGGGGGAAACTCATTACTGCAAGAAGAAAAATTATTTTGAAAGTATAATTCATGAATCTTAAGGATCTAATTATAAATCTTTATCGTTTCAGGTTGTTCGCCAGTGAGAGCAATTCTTCACCTGTTTTAATCGCCTTTGAACTGACTTCGTACGCCCGTTGGGCGACGATCATATTGACCATTTCTTCGACAATCTGTACGTTTGAGGCTTCGAGATACCCTTGGGCGATCTCACCGAATCCCTCAGTGCCAGGTTCGCCAAAAATCGGCGGTCCCGAGGCTTCAGTCTCCTCAAAGAGGTTTTTCCCCACCGCTCGCAAGCCTTTGGTATTGGGGAACTTAGCCAGCTCGATCTGTCCGACTTCCTGCATCTCTAACGCCCCAACAACACGAATGCTGACATATCCGTCATTGGTTATCTGGATGTCCACCGTATCTTCAGGCAGGACAATATCCGGATCGAGAATGTAGCCGTCGGAATTGACAATTCTTCCTTCCGGACTGCGATTAAAATTGCCATCGCGGGTGTATGCCAGGGTTTCATCGGCGCGCCGCACTTTGAAGAATCCATCCCCTTGGATTGACAAGTCCAGGGGTCCGTCGGTCGGCTCCGGGCTGCCCTGGGTGAATGATTTCTCAATCGCCACCGGTTTCACTCCATGCCCGATCTGTAATTCCGTCGGGATCACCGTGCCAAGGTTCCGTACCGCACCCGCCGATTCCGTTACCTGATACAGCATATCCTGAAATTCCACTTTCGATTTCTTAAAACCGGTCGTATTCACATTCGCCAGGTTGTTTGCGATAGTGTCGATATACAATTGTTGCGCATACATACCGCTTGCCGCGGTTCTAATGGCTCGCATCATGATTGGGTACTCCTTATCGTTTCAATTAGAATTTGCTGACTTGGTTTACTGCTTGTTTCAACGTTTCATCCTGGGCAAGAAGAGCCTTGGTCGAGGATTCATAGCTGCGATTCAAAGAGATCATGTCTACCATCTCTTCCACGATGTTGACATTCGATTCCTCCAAATGTCCCTGCATTACACGGGCTTCTTCGGCAGGAATAGGCTCTATATCGCTATTATTGTGATATAATCCATCACCTTGTTTAATCAAGACTGTCGGATCATCGAATTTTACCACCATTATTTTCCCTCTTGATTCACCTTGGGAGAAGATTTCACCATTCTCAGTCATTACAAACTCATTACCTTCTACAACGATTGGTGATCCGGTGTCATCAAGCACGTTCATCCCTTTATGCGTCAGGAGTTCGCTCTCATTGTTCATTTGAAACCAGCCATTGCGGGTATAAAACCTTTTTCCTGTTGCGGAGTCTTCGACCACAAAAAATCCATCGCCGTTCAGAGCGAAATCTGTCATCGTGTCGGTTCTCTTCAACGCGCCTTGAGCGAACTGTGTCTGAAGTCCTGTATCGAGGTCTTTATGGCGTCTGGGCTGCCCTTGAAAACCGGGTTGAACGATCTCGTTATTTATCAGCGTTCGGAAATAACGACGATCCGCCTTGAACGCTGTGGTATTGGCATTCGCCAGATTGTTGGAAACATTGATTAAACGGTAGTATTCCGGCACCATGCCGGCGGCAGAATGGTAAATTCCTTTAATCATCACGCTCTCCAAAAATGGTGTAAACCGTAATCCATTATGGATTTCGGCAGTACACATTTTCAAGCGTGCAAAGGGCGTGCCGGAAAAAAAACGAACTTTACTTGTTAAAAATCAATATGATAACTCGTGGGATAGGAGTTAGGGAGAATCCTTGAGGGAAGGGATAACCTTAAATAGGAAAGACTTGCCGTTATTCTTCATTTTCTGCGCTGACCAGTCGCAGAACCATATTGACTTCATCCTGACCGATATTCAAAGCGCTGGCGATATCTCGAACCGACACGCCGCGTTTATACATCTCCTCGATTTTCTTCCGTTTGGGAACGCGCGGTTGGTCCTCCGAAGACCAATCTGCATCTGAAGGACGTTGGGCGGATTCTTTACTGGAGACAGATGGAGCCACCGGCGTTGGAGCTGGGACGGGAGATCGGGATTCCTTCGTTGTCTTGTCAGTAGGTGTAGACTCAACTTTAGCTGCTTGTTCCTCAACTTCAGGGCTTGCTTGCTTCTGATATAATCCACTGACTTTTTTCTGCAACCCATTCTCCTCGGCAATCGACTTTCTAGAATCCACTATGTCATGGATTGGCGCCAAATCAGCCGCCAACTCATACAACCGGGAATCAGAACGCCGTTTGAGGATATAGGCTGTCACCGCAAGGAGAACAACGATGGCTGGCAAATAGTAAAGGATTTTTAGCTGCTCCTGCCTACCGCCAAGTTTAGGCTTGGTAATTTGACTCTCTTTCTTTCCTTTACTTTTAAAAATGGATTCATCTTCCTTCAACTGTGTGTCTTCTTCAAGCACTGCCTGTTCCTCACCCGTGATCAATACCAGAGCCTGCTCCCAATCCATCTCGGCATCCTCTTTATCTCCGATCCGACTGTTCAGGAGGGCAGATCTAATCAAGGCGATTTCGGCGGTCTGTGCATTTTCTGAGGCTATTCTAAACGCGCTGAAGGCTCTATTATATTGTTGCAGTTGCACATATATATCCCCTAGAACAATTTGTGCCCAGGCATATTGTTCGGATTGCGGCGTCAGATTGTTGAGAATCTGGATCGACTCCTCGATCCTTCCGCGATCCGCAATTATTCGAGCATACCGGACATCATCGGGGAGAAATTGATAATCGGTCTCCGACGCCAGCAATCGACTGCGTTCATCTTCCAGTGGTAATGTGGATTCCAGAGTAGGTTCTGATATTATAGTATTGGCTTGGAATTCTGTCTCCTTCGGTTTCGGTTTTTCAACCTGAGGCGCTTTTAAAACCGTGCTTTCTTTGACTAGTACTGCCTCACTCGGTTTCTGAACGGGTGGGATTGGTGGAATTTCTGAAGCTACTTTATCGGTTTTCTTTAAAAAAATCAGGAAAGCGCCCGTCCCTCCGGGAACCAACTGACCCTTCACCGGATACGATGTTTGTAAGAAGAGCTTTTTATCTTGCAGGTAAAACTGTTTTAAACAACCTTTGAGATCGACATTCATGGCGATAGCATCGAGAGCGGGTGCGTTTATTGTCAGCAGATCCCCACTATCGACAAGAAATTCAAGATTTAGGGGGACATCAAATTTTAAAATGAGGAGTGTGGTTCCCTCGGTTTGTAGGATAGTTTCAGTAAAGACCAGGGTTGCAGCATGGGGAAAAAATGGGATTAAGAAGGAAAATAGCAATAGTAGAAATCTGATCACAGCAGTCGGCATTCTTCCACTACCCTTTCAAATCAATTTTCTTCCCTTTCCCCCAATCATCTTCTTCCTGTCGTTTTGGAAATTCTGTAATCTTCTCGCCATTTTTTGCCCGCTTTTTCTTTCTTTTCCCCGGTTGTTTACGCTTTTTAAATTTGGATTCCTCATCCGATTTGATTGCGACACACTCGCGCTCTTCATCGAATCCGACCTGTTGCCGAATGTAAGTATCCTCGATCCTCTCCTGCGCCAGGCTATGGCTGCGATGGTGCGCTTTCTCCGCCCCTTCGATCAACTGGTCGGCAACCTGCTGCGCCAGCAAAGTTTTATTCAGATTATCCTGAAGATGGATTGGTTCAGGCATCTTGTTTTCCTATTGACCGCGATGAAACAGTTTCCTCAGCATACCTTTCAAAGTGAGAATAATTTTGCTATGAATTTGCGAAACACGTGATTCGCTAATTTCCAAAATCTCTCCGATCTCTTTCAAAGTCAATTCTTCATAGTAGTATAGAGCTATAACCAGACGTTCCTGTTGAGTCAGATTCTGGATCAGCTTTTTGACCAGCCGCTTGGCTTCGCCCCATTCCACTTCCTCCGCCGGATTGCTTGCCTCTTCATCCTCGATCATTTCACTAATGGTTCCCGCTTCCCCTTCCGGGGTGATGATGGGTTCATCAAGTGAGATGATGGAAGCGATCTGGATATCATCGATCCATTGATAATAATTAGCCAGATCGATCTCGAGTTCATGAGCGATTTCTTCATCCGAGGGGACTCGACCATACTCCGCTTCCAGCTTGACCAGAGTGTTTTCCATCAGACGGGTTTTGCTCCGGATCGAGCGCGGGATCCAATCGTATTCACGCAATCCATCCAGGATGCAGCCGCGGATTCTGGTCACCGCATAAGTTTCAAAACGGATTCCTCGCTCTGGTTCAAAGTTCTCAATGGCGGAAATCAACCCAATGACGCCATTATTGATCAGTTCACCCAAGTCGACCGATCTTGGCAATCCGATCCTCATCCGTCCCGCGACCTGTTCCACCAGAGGAATATGACGGACAACCAGCTCATCCTTGATTTCCTGGTTACCCACGGTGATCCAAAGCTCCCAAAGTTTTTCTGAAATTGTATGCCTCAGATCATCCTTCATGCATGCCCCTCCAGCTCATCTCCTGTTTCCTGCCCTCCTCCTTTTTCCGCCTTCGCCTTTTCCATCTGTTCAATCAGTCGTTTTTTTTCGTAACTATGAAACACTTTGGCGATGATGTTGGAAGCGATGATGGAAATGATCCCATAAATAAGATAGACCACCGCTGCCCGGTAGAGGGAAGTCCAGATTTCAGCGCCGCGATAGAGATTATACGCCAGTACGCCAAAAAGCAGGATAAAGCTGAAAATCCTGCTGAGTTCTTTCCAGGAAGGTTTGATCATATTCGTTTCGTGTGAAAGATCTTGGCGAGAAAATTGACTCGATTCGGATCAGGTATGGAGATCTTTAACAATTTTCGCGCCATCATCATAAGAGAATTCGTCGCTGTGCTTCGCGGGAAGAGAGAGGTAAACGGCTCCTGCTTTCCAACCGCCACTGGGATGTTGGGATCCACCGGCAGAAAACCCAACATGGAAATCTCCGCTTGCAGAAAATTACGCACGGCAAGCTGGAGTTTTTCAAACGTTTCTTCCGCCTGAGCGCGGTTCACCGCCAGGTTGACGATCACATGAATTTTTACCGCCGGATTCTGTTGTATTGCCACTTTCACCATCGCATAAGCATCAGTGATGGAAGTCGGCTCGGAATTGGTCACCAGCACGACATCATCGGCTCCAAGTATAAAGGCGAGCACATTTTCCGAAAGTCCCGCGCCGGTATCGATAACGATAATATCATAGATCCGTTCAAATTCCTCGAACGCGGTCAGGAGCTTGTCACGTACCGTGGAGTCACGTTCCACCATCTCGATGATGCCGCTGCTGCCGGGAAGTATCTTGATCCCTTCCGGTCCGTTCACCATCACATCCGAGAAAAAGGCATCACCCAATACCACGTCAGCCAGACTTTGTCGGATGTGCAATCCGAGGAGAATATCGATATTCGCCAGATTCGTATCCGCATCGATCAACAACACCCGTTTTTTCAGACGTCCATAAGCAATCGCCAAATTCAAGCTGATATTTGATTTTCCGACTCCTCCCTTACCACTGGTCACAGTGATTCGACGTGCTCGATTCTGATTGTCGGATTGTGAGGAAAAAGTATAATCTTCCCTCCGTTGAATCCGAAGCGAATGCGCCTGATCGCGAGAACTATCTTCTCTATTCATTAGATAAATCGTAAATGTCGGTTAAGTGTAGTTAAAATAAATGAATTGATTAAGTGGTGTCAGCCGTCCCCGACTGACACCTTTAAGTGGTGTCAGCCGTCCCC
>CAZCRQ010000016.1:0-19836 GCA_964501095.1 uncultured bacterium
AGTGCCCGTCGGATAACTTCAGCGAGATCTTCCATTTTATAAGGTTTACCGATAACTTCGACAAATCCGTGCTGCTTATGTTCCGCCATTATCGGATCACTGGAGTAACCGCTGGAGACAACCGCACGTACTGCGGGATCCAGCACTCTCAATTTTTCAATTGTCTCCTTACCGCCCATTCCTTCCGGTATCGTAAGGTCTAAAATCACTAAATCAAATGAATGTTTCTCTTTTTTCGCTTGCAGGTAGAGTTCAATCGCTTCCTTTCCATCGGCGGCGACCTGGACATTGTATCCCAAATGTTCGAGCATCTCCCGGACAACCTCGCGGATCGATTCTTCATCATCCATGACTAAAATGTTCTCTCTACCTTTAGCGATGATTTTCGTTGCCGTAATCTCCTTCTCGATCGCTTTTTCTGACGCGGGGAGATAGATGGTAAAAGTGGTTCCTTCCCTGAATTTAGAATCGACCGTGATATAACCATTGTGACGTGAGACAATGAAGAAAGCGGACGCCAAACCCAAACCACTCCCTTTTCTTTTGGTGGTGAAAAAGGGATCGAAGATGCGCGCTAGATTTTCCTTGGGGATGCCCATTCCCTGGTCTTTGATCTGCAACTGAATATACTTTCCGGGTTTCACCGGGATGGTGCGGTTTTCATCCAAAATGACATTTTTCAGAAGCAGTTCAACCTTGCCTCCTTCCGGCATCGCTTGTTCCGCATTGATGATCATATTTTGAATGACACGACTGATTTGAGCTTCATCCACTTCCACCGTCCAGATGCCGTCAGATTTTTGAAAATCGACTTCTACATTAAGTCCGGTCAAGGTAAAGGTGATGATCTCAGTAATAATGCTGACAAAGGATGCCGGTCGTTTTACCGGCGCTCCTCCCCGGGAGAAGGAGAGCAATTCCTGAGTCAGATCGCTGGCAAGCAAACCCGCTTTCTCCGCAGCATTCAGACATTTTTCAATCTTTTCCTCCGGTTTCAGCACTTTCGCCAGCGAGATGTTGCCGAGAATCGCCGACAGCATGTTGTTGAAGTCATGCGCCACTCCGCCGGCTAGTACACCGAGGGAATCGAGCTTTTTCGCCTTGAGTAATTCCTCTTCCAACCGTCTTTGCGAAGTAATGTCACGCAGGGCAAGAACAACTCCGGTGATCTGTTCGCTTTCCCCGCGGAGTGGTGTGGCTTTAAAAGAGACAATCCGCTCCTCGCCAGTTTTTGAGATGACCATTTTGTTAAGGGAAGCAGACACGCTTTCCCCGGTTCTCATCACCCGATGCACCGGATCCTCGATCGGTTCGCGGCTCATTTCATCGACAATGTTCATCACCTCAGGTAAAGCGTGTCCAATGGCTTTTTCACGTTTCCAACCGCTCAATTCTTCCGCCGACTGGTTAAAAAGCGTGATCCTCCCTTTTATGTCGGTACTAATAACCGCATCCCCGATTGAGGTCAAAGTCACAGAAAGACGCTCTTTTTCTTTTGCCAACGCTTCCTGGGCAAGTTTACGATCGGTAATATCGAAACATACCCCATTGATTATAATTATCTTTTTATCTTTATCCTCTATCGGAGTGGCGGAACAATACACCCATCGATACTTCCCATCACTCCTGTGTATTCGATATTCTGAATTGCAAATCAGCCCCGACAACAATTTTCTGGTTCCTTCATGTAGAACCGGGAGATCCTCCGGATGGACTATCCGAAACCACAGGTTCATGCCGGGACCGATAAATTCCGATGGTTGATATCCAGTGACTTTTGTCACACCCTCAGTAAATAACGTATGGTAGAGCACCTCCATTTGGGGATCATACTCTGCACTCCAGAGGAAGGCATCGACGGTGGAAGTCAAACTGCGCAGTCGCTCCTGGCTGATTCGTAACGCTTGTTCCGCCTGTTTACGAAGGGTGACGTCACGGTAGATAGCATAGAGGGCGATTTGTCCTTTCCCAATTGGGATGGGAGTGGACAGGATCGAAACATCCAGGAGTGTTCCATCTTTCCGGCACCGTACACTCTCAGCGTTGATCGTTTCTCCATTCAGCACCTGTCCGATAAAATCTTGTATCTCCTGCTGCAGGTGTTTCGGCACGATCAAATCACCATTATAGCGTCCGATCGCTTCCTCAGGGGTATAACCGAACATGGTGGTATATTCCCGATTGATCTGAAGGATTCGTCCTTCCTGGTCGAGCACGGCGATCGCTTCCGGCGCCTGTTCAAAAAGACGCTCGAAATAGGCTTTCTGTATCTGCAGCTCCTGTTCGGCGCGCTTGCGGGTATCGATGTCCCGTGTCAGTCCAATTACCCCGGTCATTCTGCCTTTTTCCATGATCTGCGAGTTGATTGTCTCGATCAGCAGGTAATCACCGGAAGCTTTACGAAGTCTGAGTTCACTGGGTGGCGATTTTACGCCATTCAAGGCATTGGCAAACGCTTGGCGAGCGAGAGGTAGATCCTCCGGATGGATCAGCTCCAAATAGGATTTCCCCAGCCATTTCCCACGTTCCCAACCGGTAATCGTTTCAAAGGCGGGATTCAGATAGGCGTAAGTCCCTTCATTCGCGGAAAGAACATAGATCATTTCAGGCGCATCCTCCACCAGAATACGATACCGTTCTTCCGATTCCTTCAAAGCGTCGACGGTGCGCTTGCGTTCAATGGCAAGTGCAATAGTTCCCGAGACAAGTTTCAACAATTCGAGGTCTTTTTCATCAAACGCTTTCGGACTCGCATAGTTTTGCACCGCGACTACACCGATCACACCATGTGTGGTTTTCAAGGGAGAGCCCAACCAGATTTTTGTCGGGGTACCAATTTCCGCCACTTCTTTATTTTTACGCAAACGACGATCCATTTCCTCATCAATCAGGAGCGCCTCGCCACACTTACGGACATAATCGGTCAATCCTCCCTCAAGCAGATACGGTTGATCCGTTTTCCAATCATCCATTTCGTCAACCTGGTAGGGGAAAGTGTACAGCCCACTCTGCTCATCGTACAAAGCGACATAAAAGTTGGTCGTATCGATAATTGAACCGAGTTCATGATGAATGGTGGTTAGCAGTTCCTTCAAGTTGCGTGCTAGTCCGGTCGCTTGAGAGATGTTTAACAGAACCGTTTGCAATTTTTCCAGACGTTTTCGTTCAGTAATGTCTTTATCAACTCCACGGAAACCTGACAGGTTACCATGCTCATCCAATATGGGAACACAATTGGAGAGTGTAGCAATCTGTTTACCATCTTTTCTAACAGTCCAGCATTCCACGTCGACCAATGATTTTTTCCGTGCCGCGGCTTCCTCCGCAAGATGCTGCAACTTGATCGCTTCCTCACGGGATTTAAAATTGAAACAGGTGACGCCCAGCATCTCTTCCGGTTTATAACCAAGAGTCTCTTTGACAGATTCAGAGATATAAGTGTATTTAAAATTACGATCCACCTCCCAGATATAATCCGCTAAACTGAACGAAATATCTCGGAATCTTTTTTCACTGTTACGCAAAGCTATCTCCGCTTGCATGCGTGTGGTTATATCATTGACAAAATTGAGTGTAGCTGGACGATTCTCCCAATCAATCACAAGAGAACGCACTTCAATGCAATATGATTTACCTGTCTTGTTAATAATTCTATAAGTCGCTTGGTCATCGATCTTTTCGCCTTGTATCCGTCTCTTGAACCGATCGATTGTTTTCTCTCGCTCATGAGGATGGATAAATTCATAATAGGGTCGGGAAAGTATCTCTTCGTACGTATAACCGATAATTTCCAATAACTTAGGATTCATAAATTTTATATGCATATCTTGAATAATACAGATTCCCTCATTGGCATTTTCAAAAAGTTCACGATATTTCTTTTCACTTGCTTGGAGAGCGTCTTCAAACTTTTTTCTCTCAGTGACATTTCGCGCGATTAAATGAAAACCAACGATTTTATCGTCTTTATAATTCAAAGTAGCATTCTGCGACAACCAGACAATCTTGCCCTCTTTCGTTCTGAAGGGATATTCAATGCGAGAGACCGCTTTTCGCGAAAGATATTGACGCATATAATGAATTTTAATTCGATTTCGATGGTCGGGAAGTAATAGATCGGTGTATCGAAATTTCTTCATCTCTTCCAAGGAATATCCGGCAAGTTTGAGACCGGAAGGATTTACAAACTGAAAATAGCCTTCCAGATCAAGGGTGAAAATAATTTCTGAAGCATTCTCGACAACTTGCCTGTATTTCTGCTCAGAGCTTAATATCTTTTCTTCAGCGCGTTTTATCTCGGATAGATCGATAATTGTGCCGCGCAATCCAATCACCTTATCGTCCTCCGTGATCTGAGTGGATTGAACTAGTATCGGAAAACGGCTGCCATCTTTATGTATCGCAGTGTACTCATTGCCCGGAAGACGCTCTCCCTTAAAAAGTACCGCAATGTTTGCTTTGGCTCGTTCATGATCTTCCGGCGCTATTGCAGAGAGAAAATTAAATCCCTGATCGACCTCCTCGCGTGTATATCCAAAGAGTTCCAAGGCTTGTAAATTGACAAATTTGATTATACCCTTTGTGTCCAACTCATAAATTGTCACCGGAAGAAAATTCAAAGTATCCTTGAATCGATTTACGCTTTCCTTCTGCATTTCATTTTCACGCTTCAGCTCTTCGATCTCCTGTCTCAGGGTGCGATTGATCTCCTGCAGCTCTTTTTGAGTCCTTGTTCGGCTTTCCTGTTTCGCTCTCCTTTTTTCCATGAGATTCCTCCAACTTTTAGCTCACTAAGGTCATGCTTTAATAGGATTTTAAAGCTTCAAGATAATAGCGCTCAGCTCCATAAATCCACAAGATCAACTCCCGTTTTAATAATAAACCATAAGTGGATCATAGTCCTTCGCTGTCTCAAATGGGTTATGCCTTTTACTGTAATAACTGAAATTTATGTATAAATACGCAGTTGCCTGGATTCCCACCTTCGTGGGAATGACGCTTTGGGTGATGCCCTGATATTTTCGGACAGCCTGACAGAGTGGGAATGATAACTTACAGGAATGATATAACGTGATGCCTTTACATATTGACAAACGACCTGTTTAATATAAATGATTCCATTTCTTCGCTGTTTAAAGTGTGTAGCTTTAACTAAATAACCGCTAGTTCGTCTTTGCGAGCCTGCCATTAAGATTGCTTCACGTTGTTCGCAATAACTAACCAGGCGGGCGAAGCAATCTGGTTGTTAATACTAAATTTAGAGATTGCTTCAGCGCTAACTTAATTTGTACTGGCGATTAAAATTATTTCCGATTTTTGATTGGTTTAACGATTTACTGGAAAATGCCCACGCTTCGCAAAGACATAAGGACACCCACTTAAAACAGCGAGGAACCATGATTCCCCTACGGTTGTTCTTGCGGTATACCTAATAAATACTCACGACCACTTCATTTAGAGAAATCTCTCAAGCACATCCTTCAAATCTGGTTTGCCAATTTCCTGCAGTTCGTAAGTCACCCGAGTGGATGGTTTATTGATTTTAATAACACGTCTAAGATCGATCGGGGTGCCGATGATAACAGAATCGCATTCGACCGCCTCGATGGTTTTTTCCAGGTCTGCCAGTTGCTCTTCTCCATACCCCATGGCAGGCAGAAGTTGACCGATCTCGGTATATTTATCGAAGGTATCGGCGATTTTACCGGTAATCCAGGGTCGAGGATCGACCAATCCCAAGGCGCCGAATTTCGAGGCGGCGATCACCCCGGCGCCATATCCCATCTCTCCATGAGTTACCGTGGGACCATCCTCCACAACCAATACTTCCCGATTCCTGATCACTGAAGCATCTTCCACCGCGATGGGACTCGCCGCTTCGATAACTATGGCATTCGGATTCCTCTTTGCCACAGACTCCCGCACTTCTTCGATATCTTCCAGGTCTGCCGTGTCGATCTTGTTAATCACCACGACATCCGCCAGCAGCAGGTTGGTCTCGCCGGGGTAGTAGGAGGTCTCGTGTCCCGGACGGTGCGGATCGACCACGACAATTTGCAGGGTGGGTTTATAAAACGAGGTATCATTGTTGCCGCCGTCCCAGAGGATGATGTCCGCTTCTTTCTCCGCCTCCCTGAGGATCGCTTCATAATCGACTCCGGCATATACAATGTTACCAAGGGCGATATGAGGCTCATATTCCTCCATCTCTTCGATGGTGCAATTGTGTTTTTTCAGATCGTTCAAGGCGGCGAATCGCTGGACACGCTGCCGGGTAAGATCACCGTAGGGCATAGGGTGACGGATGGCGACCACCTTTTTCCCCGCCGCCCGAAGCAACCTGGCAATCGCACGTGTAGTCTGACTTTTTCCGCAGCCGGTACGAACGGCGCAAACCGAGATCACCGGCTTGCTGGATTGCAGCATGGTATCACGTGCGCTTGCCAGGATAAAATCCGCTCCCGCCGCGTTCACTAAAGAGGCTTTGTGCATCACGTATTCATGCGGAACATCACTGTAGGAGAAATATACTTGGTCGATGTTCCTCTCGATGAGAAGATGAAGCAATTCATCCTCCGCTTCGATGGGAATTCCCTTGGGATACAATTTCCCCGCCAATTCCGCCGGGTAACAGCGTCCCTCGATATCAGGAATCTGGGTTGCCGTAAACGCAATTACTTCATATTCCTCCTGGTCCCGAAAAAGAAGATTGAAGTTGTGAAAATCCCGCCCAGCAGCACCCATTATCAGAATACGTTTACGATTCGCCATCTTTTCTCCTGGATATTTTTTATAATTGCTTTCTGAACTATCGTGCGGCAATATAGTCCGCATGTTTATAGGAGTCAATCCCGCAGCACCATCTTCACCAACCGATCCATCAACTGGTCAAAAGAGAGTCCGACCGCTTTTGCTGCCATGGGAACCAATGACAGTTCCGTCATCCCCGGGATAGTGTTCACTTCGAGGAAGAAGGGATTCCCCTGAGAATCAAGCCGCCAATCTACACGCCCAACATGGCGGCAGCCGAGTTCACGAAATGCTATCAATGACCATTCTTGAACCTTTTGCCCAATGTCGTTGTCGAGGGGCGCCGGACAGAGGTAGTTGGTCTCACCCTTGGTGTATTTCCGTGTGTAATCATAAAACTCTGATTTAGGGGCAATTTCGATCACCGGCAACGCTTCGTCATCGAGAATGGTCACCGTCAGCTCACGACCGGCGATGTAACGTTCCACGAACGGCTGGTCGCCATGCCGGCGAATCGTGTTCATTGCCCCAAGAATTTTTTCTGCTTCATATACGATAAATACATCGACAGCAGAACCGCTGGCGATCGGTTTTACCACACAGGGCAATCCAAGTCGATTCAGACACTCCTTCGCCGCCAGCTCCACACTCATCTCACCAGGAATGATCCAATCCTCCGGACAGGGTAATTTAACACTCCGTACGATCCGTTTTGTTTCGACTTTGTTCATACAGAGCTGACTCGCCAGCACCCCCGAACCCAGGTAAGGCAAATGCAGCAATTCCAATAGCGCTTGAATCCTGCCATCCTCACCCCATCCACCGTGAAGGATCGGGAAAACGGCATCAGGTCTGTTCCTGACAATTGTCTGCACCAATTTTACCCACCCTTCAGCCTCGAGGCGGGCGTTCCGGGCTTCCTCGGGCGGAGTCTTACCGACTGCGCCTTCGAGCAGGGGCAGGTCGCCGCGGACAGTGTCAGAGGGATTTGCGGTATCTAATTTCAGGACTTCATAACCGCAAGATATAAGCCCCTTGGCGACAGCATCGCCGCTCGCCAGAGATACACGGCGCTCCAGACTATCGCCGCCGCAGATTACGAGTATCTTTTTCATGGATATGCTTATCTAAATGCACAAAGAAAACTTATTACTGATGTCATTACCGCTTCTCAGCTTGCTTATCCTTTCTCTCATTCCCATCCGGATTTCTTCTATTCGAGCGATGGAATTCCGCACCTCATACTCTGTACCATGTTGAACGTGGAAGTCAGCAGTGCATACGCTTCATCTTCAAGCAATTTTTGGATTTCCGGATTGTGTTCCGGTTTCAGGGAGGCAAAGGGATGATAATCATTAAAAGGATATAAAATGTCGCCATTCTCTTCATTGATAGTCAAGTATTTTCCATGATTGATTATTCCGAGGGAAGCGTTTCGGATAAACAGCGCATGTCCATCCCCCGCAGTCATCATGCTTGTACCAAGCGTATTGTTGATCCAATCGCCGCCGAGTACATCCATCACGGTGGCGACAACATCCTTCTGCCCGCCAATTTTGTAATCGACACCCGGCTCGATCACCCCGGGACAGACCAGCAGCAAGGGAACTCGAAAGAGGGAGTAATCCATGGCGATCTCCGGTTTCCAGACTAATCCATGATCGCCCAGAACGACAATTAAAGTCTGTTTTCCCCATTCGGACGCTATGATTTCATCGAAAAACCAGCCCAGCGCCCAATCGGCGTAACTGAAGGCATTGAATCGAAGAGCGTTGGGATCGGCAGGATCGGCATGGCGATAGGGTCGGTCAGGATGGATGTAGGGACCGTGAGCGCTGCCGGTCATGAACACTGCGAGAAACGGCTTTTCCAACGTGGCAAAGTCATTCAACGCCCGATGATACATCACCTCATCAGGGACTCCCATGCTGGAAACAACTTCCTTGGCGGGATAATCACCTTGCCCAATCACTCTCTCGAAACTACTGGAGATAAGGAAGCCTTGCATATTGTCAAAGTGGGGATCATGGGTGAGATAGAAGAACCGATGATAACCACGTTGAGCCAATAACGGCTCCAGTCCGGCGAATGGCTGCTCCCCCTCAGACAGTTTCATTAACGATTTCCCCGGCAGAGTCGGCAAGCCAGTCAAGGTGGTAAAAATCCCCGAATAAGTATGAGATCCGCTGCTGAAGAAATTGGGAAACAGCAGCCCCTGTTCAGCGATGCGGTCAAATTCCGGTGCCAGGTCTTCCTTCCCCTCACAACTGCTAATGAACACCGAGGCTTCGGTTTCCATGAGCAACACGATCACATTCAGATCGCCTTGAGGCTCCTGAGTCTCGATTCGAGCGAAGGGATACTGGGAAAAGGAGTGATAGTGAATCCCCAGAAGTTTATTAGTGTTTAAAAATGCTTCGTCTTGAGGTAATTTTTTAAATTGCGCTGAGGCGGTTTCACGGGCTTTCTTATCCAACACGGCATCGCGCATGAATGTATAACAACAGTTTAAAGCAAGTTGATTGGCGAAATCGTAAGTGCTGAAATACGCCACTCCGCGGTTGAGCGGCGCCTTGAAATTCACCCGCCCTCGGATAGCGAGAAAAGTGAGCAGCAACACTAACGGATAGGTGATCAACCAGGTACTCAGATTTATCCTCCCAGATATAACCACCATCGACTTCATCCATCTTGAAAGCAGGTATACGAAAATCGATCCGAGAATAAGAACCACCAATAAATGACGCACTACCGGAAAAGACTCCAATGCCATTTTCAACGCCAGCGTAGGTGTGTCATTCCAACTGAGAATCAGATGATTGAGACGTGAATTATAATATCCGAAGAACTCGAAGTCTACGACACAGATGATGATGGAAGCGATTGCCATGACCGAGAGATAGATTAGGGCGATCCAGCCTGTAACTCTCGATGAAGAAAAACCAATCGCCGGGAGAAATCCGAGAAGTACAACCGGAGCAAGAATATAGCCGGTGACAGATAAATCGAAACGTATTCCAACGAGAAAAGAATGGATTAAAACAGAGGGTGGAATCTCTTTTGCCAGAAAAAGATAATGCCAAAGGAGAATGCCGCGAAGAATTGCAAATAAAAAGAGGAAAAGGATAGCAATTTTTCCGATCAATACAATATAATCAGGTATAATCCGTCTTAAATCCAGTTTTACCATTTCGTTTGATAAGTATTTGGTGGTGTCAGTATTTTTATGAGGACGGCGACGACACACGACATAACACAGTAATGCGAGTCTCCATTCAATCAAACTCGAACCATTTTTGCCATTTCGTTTGAAAAGCACGGACAGTTTTATCATCGAACAGGCAAAGTCGAATTTCTTTAAGCGAAGAGGCTTTCCCAGCTTCCAGAATACGTCGAATCTCCCCGAGAATCACCTCAACGGCGCGATCAAGGGGGAAACCGAAAATTCCCGTGGAGATTGCTGGTAAACTGATGGAGACCAACTTTCTTTCACTCGCGAGTCGTAAGGAGGATCCAACCGCACTAGCCAACTTAGCTTCTTCATCTCCCTCGCCCCAACGCGGTCCCACTGCATGAATCACGTACTTCGCTGGTAATTTCCCGGCGGTGGTCAACGCCGCACCGCCCACTTCAACCGGAGCGACTTTGTAAGATTCCTCCTGTATTGTCGGACCACCTTTACGGCTGATCGCCCCGGCTACTCCGCCCCCGTGGATCAATCGGCTGTTTGCCGCATTCACTATCGCCTCCACCCGCTCCTCTGTAATGTCTCCCTGTACCAGGGAAACCGTGGTGCCGGAGTGATGGACATGGGAATTAAGTATTTTATTCATTATTCCTGTCTTTAAAATCGTCAGTGTTATAAAATGCGTTTGAACGCAATGCAGGGTGTAAGGTAACCTAAAAATAGTATTCAAGCAAAAATAGCCTGAGCTTTCTGTTATGTCATTTGTGCCTTTGTGCCTTTGTAGTGAGAGCAATTGCGACTCTACGGAATACATTCTAAATTCGTGATCGATTAGAACTGGAAACCACTCTTGCCACAAACTTACGACTAATGGGAGATGTTGGATGGAGAACCTGATCTACCTTGATAACGCCGCCACCGCGTGGCCTAAACCTCCTCATGTATATGAATTCATGACGGAATTCTATCGGAAGTCGGGTGTCAATCCTGGACGCAGCGGATTCGACATGGCAATTTCCGCCGGAAATTTGGTCGAGAATACTCGCGCTCGTCTGACAAAATTCTTCAACGGCGATTCGCCGGAACGTATGGTCTTCACGTACAATGCCACCGATGGTTTGAACTTGATCATCAATGGAATCGTAAAACCGGGAGACCATGTGATCAGCACGAATGTTGAACACAATTCCGTGATCCGTCCGTTGAATCATCTCCGTCGGGACGGCGTTGCCGAGGTGACCTTCATTCCATTCAACACTGAAGGATTCATCGATCCGGATGATGTCGCGAAAGCCTTTCGTCCGAAGACAAAGCTGGTGATCGTGAATCATGGTTCAAATGTCATCGGTACGATTCAGGATTTAAAAGCGATTGGAAAGACGGCGAAGGAGCATGGAGCGATTTTTGCTGTCGATTGTTCGCAAACCGCTGGAGTGGTGAAGATCGACATGAAAGCGATGAACATCGACGTTCTCGCCTTCACCGGTCACAAGGCGATGATGGGACCGACTGGCATCGGCGGGGTTTGTGTTCGTGAGGGGATTGAGATTGCCATAACCCGCAGCGGAGGCACCGGTGTACGCTCCGCTTATCCTTATCATTTGGAGGAATATCCCTATCGTCTGGAAGCGGGCACGTTGAATCTTCTCGGTATCGCTGGACTCTGGGCGGGTCAGGATTGGATGGACGAACAGGGATTGGATAACATTCGAGAACATGAACAGAAACTGGCGAAGAAATTTGTCCATGCCGTCTCTGACATTGAAGGTTTAATCCTCTATTGTTGCCGCAGTTTGGAGAACCACCTTTCCACCATTTCGGTGAATGTCGCTGGAGTGGAAGCGATGAACACAGGAATCATGCTGGATGTCGATCACAACATCGCCGTCCGCACCGGACTGCATTGCGCGCCCTTGGTTCATCAGCAACTGGGCACCACAGAAATTCATGGGTCGGTGCGCTTTTCTATCGGCGCCTTCAACACCGAAGAACATATCGATGCCGCGATTGAAGCATTGGAAGAAATATCGAAAAACGCCCCGAAGAATCGACATTGAACGATTATTTACACATGATCTTGAGTGGGAGTCAACATGGATAGAAATAGACTTAAAGATATCTCCCTATTTACTGATGTCCGAGCAGTGGAGAGTGGAATACCGGGAATCAGGCATACCTTCATGTCCAGCCTGGCGACCGCGCTAAATTATATCCTTCCTCCACTTGATCCCGTCCAGTTGATGGGCAGCAGCGGTTTCGCTTTCCGGATTTTTATCAATGAGACTTTTTGTCCCAGCGCGATGAGTATTTTTAACTTTTCCGCCATCATCCCAGAAGCTGTTGAACAAGCAAATTATCATTGTACTTACATAAGTCGTTTATGGGATGAAAGCGACCAGGAGAGTAAAAGACGAAAAGAAGCACATAAGCATATCCTTCTGGGAATCGACAACGGGAGACCGTCGATTGTCTGGGATATTGCAGATAGTGAATGGGGATTGATTATTGGGTATGATGGTAAAATCCAAGCCTATGATACAATGTTTTGGGATGGACAGCCTTCTAAGTTGTCCTTCAAACGTCTGGGCAAAAATGGGATCGATATTCTTTCCGTGGCGATCCCAGGTTCATTTAATCAACGCAATCAAGCGGCGATTCGTCTTAATTCGCTTCGCATGGCTGTCAACCATGCTGAACAACGCGAATGGACAGATCGACCTCGCTATCAGAATGGTCTAGCTGCTTATGATCTCTGGGCAGCCATGTACGATCGTTTTCCGCTGATTTTAAAAGCCGGTGAAGAGAAAGAATTAAGCCAGAAATTGCCTGATTTTGTTCTGTATTATGCCGAACATTATTATTCTGCACGTTGGTATGCCTACCAATACCTAGAATCCATAGCTGATGATAGCGAATTACTTTTACAAGCTGCTCTCGCATATAAACAGGTAACCTTGGCTCTGAAACCGGTATATGAGATCGCTTTAACCAAGGAAATTCCTTCAAATGACAATTTATCTAATCTTGCATCACAAATTCGTTTAGCAAAAAAAGCTGAGGAGGCTGGTATAAATTTTGTTAAAGAGTATCTCAAAATAATCCATATTTATCTATAGATGATATTAACGAATCTCTAACTCAATATATTGTTCAAGATGTATCATTTAGGAGAGGCTGATGAAACTAAAAGCAACAACTCATGGCAGTGTGTTGGTCATCGAATTACGGGGAAAGATTATGGGTGGTCCAGATTCCAATCTATTCCGTGATACCTTAAAAGACCATCTGGAAAATGGCATCCGAAAGGTCGTGGTCGATCTTGGGAAAGTTGATTGGATGAACTCCTCGGGATTGGGCATTCTCATTGGTGGTTTGACCAGCGTCCGTAATGCCAAGGGCGAGATGAAACTGGCGCGGGTGACCGAGAAGATCAAATCGCTGCTGATGATCACCAAGTTGGTTCAAGTCTTCGATTCCCACGAGACGGTGGAAGCGGCAATTGCCTCCTTCAGCGAATGATGATCCCTTTAGATGCAAGAAGTGAGTAGCAAAACGCAACTCCGAAATGTCCTTCAAGAACTCTGGAGTGTGTACCAGACGTTCAAGAGGGAGTGCGGGCAGGTGGCGCCGGAGCGTCTCGAGTCAGTTCAGAATCAATTGCAGCGAATCGAAGCGATGATTCCTGAATTGAGTGACGCCATCATGGAATCGTCGGCTGAATTGCTGGCAAACACGGCGATGCTGCTGGCGCGTGCGGCGAACATGGATGCCGTGCTGACGGCGATTCTGGATGGGTTGAAGGAGATTGTTCCCTACGATGCGGCGGGGATTTTTCTTGTTAGAGAAGACAAGAAGACTATCGAATCCCAGGTTGTTCGCGGCTATCGCCTGGAGAAGCTCGACCGGGTACATCAAAAAATCAACGAAGGGATTATTGGTTTGGCGATCTCTCGGGCGGAGATTGTCAATGCCGGGGATGTAGGGAAATTTCCGCAGTATATCAGCGCCCGTTCCGCCACCCGCAGCGAGATGGCGGCGCCAATCATCAGCGGTGAGGAAGTGATCGGCTGCATCAACCTGGAATCGGACAAGTTAGACGCCTTCACTCCGGCGGACATCCGTCTGGTGGAGCATCTTGCCGGTTATGCCGCAGTAGCGGTGGAGCGGGAACAATTTCATCTCGAGTTAGTCAGTGCCCGGCAAGTGGAACGCGAATTGCAAATCGCTCGTCGCATCCAAATCGCCCTCCTGCCACATCAGGTTCCAACTATCGCCGGTTATGATCTTGCCGGACTCAATGTCCCATCCCGTGAAGTCGGGGGAGATTACTACGATTTTATCCCCATTACCTCTACAGATATTGGCTTGGTTATTGCGGATGTAGCGGGTAAAGGGGTACCGGCGGGACTCATCATGTCCGGATTACGCGGAGCCTTGCGGACACGTGTCGAGACAACATTTCAGATCAGTAATATCCTGACTAGCGTCAACCGTTTTCTCTGTGAATCGACTGGTGCGGAAGCCTTTGTCACCGCGTTTTATGGCGTACTCGATACTATTCAAGGGCAGTTGACTTACATTAACGCTGGACATGAATCCCCGATTCTTCTGAAAAATGATGGGCATGTCTCTCGTCTCCAGGAAGGAGGTCCCTTGTTGGGTGTGATTACGGACGCTCACTATGAGATGGCGATCACTCGGTTGGAACCTGGATCGATCCTGCTGCTGTTTACTGATGGCATCGTGGAAGCCGGGGGGGAAGCGGGGATGGAACTTGGTGTTGAAAGGGTGCAAGAGCTGCTGAAAGCATTGTCGCAGGAGCCGGCAATGGTGATCGCTCGTGAGATTGAACGTGAAGCGATGCGATGGAATCCCAATCCCGCTGAAATGGATGACCGTACCGTGATGGTAGTGAAACGTCTATGAAGAAACTTGATACCCTGGTCATCCCCTCCGATCCGGGGAAATTGATCGTTGTCGATTCGTTTACGGAACGAATCACGGGACAACTTGGTTTCTCGCGGGATAAAAGGGACGATATTGCGATATCGGTCTCCGAAGCGGCGATAAACGCCATCATGCACGGAAATGGCGGTGATCGCAATAAAACAGTTACATTTAAATTTTTAAGCACCGTTAAAGGTTTACGGATTGAAGTTACCGATCAGGGCGTCGGTTTTGAAGCCGAGAAAGTGCCAGACCCCACCAGGGAAGAAAACCTCCTCATCCCTTATGGCAGAGGTCTTTTAATTATTCGTCATTTGATGGATGAAGTTAAAATTAAAGTTGGTAAAACCGGAACAAAAATCGTGATGACAAAATTTTTTGAGTCGCCAATAACCGGACTACCTCATGAGTGAGGAATCCTCTCCAAGCAGCGTTATTCCTGAAAAAACCAAAGAACTTACCTTAAAAGAGAACTTCAAGATTCTCTTTGGCGCCTCGCGCGCTTTTTGGCTGGTTAACCTGGTCAATTTCGGAGACGGTGTCGCTTATTTTGGCATCCTGAACTTGTTGACGCTCTTTATTCAACACGATGTCGGATTCAACGATCACCTGACTACGATCAGCGTCTCCTTATTCACCGGCGGGGTGACACTGTTCATGTTCGGTGGCGGATTTGTCTCGGATCATTTCGGTGTGCGTAAAGCACTGTCCCTCGCCATTCTGACTTTGCTGATCGGACGGATTTTCCTGGTTGTCTCCCCTCTGACAGGCGGAGGGATGGAAAATGTATCCCTGTGGCTGGGATTGTTCCTGATGGCGTTGGCGACCGGAGTGTTGCAGCCGGCGCTCTATGCGGGTGTCAAGGAATTTACCGATCCACGCACTGCCACCATCGGCTACGGTCTGCTCTATGCGATTATGAACCTCGGCATTGTCGCCGAAGCTGGAATTTCACCCCTGATCCGCCAGAGATACGAGATCAGTGGAGTCTACTGGTTCCTGATCGGGATCACGGCAATACTTCTAATCTCCAACCTGACGCTCTTTTCACGGAAGGTGGAAGCCCGTGACCGGGTGCTGGACTACGTAAAGAAAGATGCAGAGGAAGAAAATCTTCCTTTTCTCGAGAAAGTCAAGGCGCTGCCCTTCTTCGATCTGCGGTTTATCTTCTTCATTTTCGTCCTTCTGCCGGTGCGCACCCTTTTCGCCCACCAATTCCTCACCATTCCTCACTATATCATTCGCTGTTTCCCGGCGGCGGTCGGGGCGCGGCTGGAATGGTTCCAGGGTTTGAATCCGCTGATTATTGTCATTTTTGTTCCGCTTATTGCCGCTTTGACACGCAAAGTAAGCGTAATTACAATGATGATTATCGGCACTACTGTTTCTGCTTTGACAACCTTTATCCTAGTTCCCGGTCCCCATCTGTCCACGTTGATTCTCTATGTGATCCTCTTTTCCTTTGGAGAAGCGATCTGGTCGAGTCGTTTTCTCGAATGGGTCGCTGACCTCGCTCCCACCGGGAAGGTCGGCGCTTACATGGGACTTGCCGGCATCCCCTGGTTCCTCGCCAAAGCCACTACCGGATTTTATGCTGGAACCATGCTCAGCATTTTTATTCCTGAAAATGGACCCCACAACAGCGGGACATTATGGCTCTTCTATGCCATAATCGCTTGTATCTCGCCAATTGGACTGCTCATCGGAAAAAAGTGGATGGAAAAGGGGGTAAAAAATAAGGCAGGTTAGACTGAGAAGACTTATAAGACCTGTTTGATCGATGAGACCAAGGATTGGCACGGATAATCCGTTCAAATCTGACTTTCAGGAGTTCTGGACGTGCACCCGCCTAAAACTGCCATCTCGTCAGATTATCCCCCAAGAAACCAATTATAGTATTTCGATCGACACCAAGCGAGTAAAGTTTTTCAACCCATTCCAGGGACTCGTTATAAGAGCCGGCAAACGGCTGAACCTGCATTTTCCCGGCTTTAAGCGATGAAGCCTTCGCTGCCACTGAATCAAGCTCTGCCGAGGTGACAGTGAGTAAGGAGATGTACATGTAGATGATTCAGTTTCTCCAAGTCTGATTCATTCTGAGTTTTATAATCCCCCCAGGAACCGACCAGGATCGCTTTATTTTCAACCTGCTCCAACACTGGAAACCAGCTCTTGGTTTGAGAGAGCGGAAGTTGAACCACATCCATGGTTTCAATGACATATTTTAATAGTTTTGCTTTATCTTCAATAAGTGTTTCGTTAATTGTCCAATCTGTTGGATCAGAAAGAATAATCCAGTGAACTCCCAAACTGTTCCACACGCTTATTGCAGTCGTATCGGCAAAAGTAAAGGAATCCGCAGTCACACCAAGGAATGCTGTAGCTTTACGTCGATAACTGTTCTCGCTGAGGTCTGTTAACGATTTACCCAGTGTGATTCGAGTGCGACAGGAGATACAATCATTTATCCGGTCGAGAAGAAACAAAGATGAATCGAAGGAAGCGGGATAGAGCGGTAAAGTGAGTAAAATTCCCATCCACCCTTCATCCAGGTGATTTTCAATAATGTCAAAATCTTGGGTCAAGTCATGGGAAGCTAGCAACCATTGCAGGGGCGATCCCTGATGCCAGAGGGTGCGGGCGGCGAGATGGCTTTCGCTTAAGGGATTCGGGTACTCGGCAATTGTCTCAATCCAGCGCACCGCGCCGGTGACCGCACCGGCAATCGCCGCATGGTCTATGGTTTCGTACAAGTCCTGCAAAGAATGGTAAAAATCATGCTTCCCTTTGCTATAACAAGTGAAAGCGGGAATCCCTTCATTGCGAAATGACGCGTGATCGGAAGATTCCCCACCCCAGGCGCGGTTGGCGTCGTAATCGTCTTTGACACTATCTGGAAGCGATTCCCACCAGGGATTCCATACTTCCGCGAGCATGTCGCCGCCGCCAATCCCGAAAATCCCCTCTCCTTTGCCAACCATGTCAAAGTTCAGCATGTTGACATAAGTATAAGCGTCCGGCAAAATCGGCGCCAATGCTTTGCTGCCAAGTAGTCCCTGCTCCTCCCCGCCGAAAATACAAAATATCATGGTTCTTGGCTGTGGATAATTAGCAAATGCCCTTGCCAGCTCCATCACTGTGCTCGCGCCGGAAGCGTTGTCATCAGCGCCAACGTACACATGCCCCAAAGCGTCCGGTCCAACATGATCGCCATGTCCGCCGATAATCACCGCTTCTTTCGCCAACTTCGGATCACTGCCCGGGACAATACCCACCACATTATATCCGATGCCCGGTTCGATCCGTTTCATCTTCGCACTGATCAGCAGTTCCCGATCGAGCAGCAACGGATAGGGTTTGGTTGATAATACCCGCTTGTACGCCTCGTAACTGACTCCAGAACCCATCAGGAGATGACGGATCACACGTTCTCCGACATACACCGAGGGAATAGATGGCGAGTAAGCCTCTGCAAAAATTGCCGATCCTTTGATCGGAAAGCCGTGATCGTGAAAGATCACCGCAACAGCGCCGCGACGAACTGCTTCCTTGAGCAGGTAGACCCGTGAATTCTCCTCGCTCCAGTCTTCGGTAGAATTCGGCTCGCCTCGGAAGATGACAACAATGCGTCCTCGAACATCTGTCTCGCCATAGTCGTCCCAGCCTTTTTCCGGTTTGTTGATGCCTCTGCCGACCAATGCAACTTTCGCCCGAATTTTCCCGCTGCCGCTGTTGGTATTCAGGGTATAATCATCGCCCGGGAGAAAATTGATTGCGCCCCAGGGTGTGTCAAAAATTTTAAGCTGACTTTTCAGTTCATCAGTCACCAGCATCTCGTACGGTGCAAGCACATCGTCATTTAATAGCGGTTGCAGCCCCCACTCACGGAACTTGCCGGCGATCCACGTCTGGGATCTAGTCCCACTCTCGATCCCGGTCTTCCGTCCAGCGTAAGTCTCAGGATCGGTCAGGATTCGCAAGTACTGCATCGCGCTGTCAGGTTCCACCGGAACTTGCGAGAAAGCGATAGGGTGTAAGCATGGAATCAGAATTTCTATTATCAGGATGAACAGGCAAACAAGAGAATATCGTCTCATCATGGTTTCCTTAATGGTTGGAAAAGCACTATACAAAGAATTCCACGAGTTCGCAAACATCAGACTTCATGTTGACAATCATCATTTTCACCAGTACTTTTACGCGTTAAACATGGCGAGATGATGATGGACAAATCACAGACAAAACGGGGCGATCCGGTGAAAAAACCTGGAACCCAGTCCAAGTCTCGGGATAAGGTGGGTACGACTACTGTTTCCCGAATCCCTGACAAGAAGAAAGAGGAGACAGTCTCTATCTTTTCTTGGCACCTAGGGAAACGGAACATTTTACTCTTTCTGACGGGACTGGTAGTGATCATCCTCGGTTATATCTTTCTTAGCATCGGTACTTTCGATAGTTTTTCATCGCTTACTATTGCCCCGATCTTGCTCGTCTTGGGTTACTTGGTGATTATTCCATTGTCCATTATTCTAAAAGATCCCGCGAAGAAGCCTGTTGAAATGAGGGAAAAATCTTGAGTAATATGGGCGATTAGCTCAGTTTGGTTAGAGCGCCGCCCTTACAAGGCGGAGGTCACTGGTTCGACTCCAGTATCGCCCACTCCCGCTTTGCTGAATACCACTATGTTGTCTGCTTTCCGTATTGCTGTGCAAGATTATTTGCCGGATGCCACCGAGAGGGTCTGAGGGGAGTGGGGTGGTGAGGGGTGGTGTCAGTTGATCTCGTCTGAAATAGGGCAAAGGCGAAAGGTTAAAGGGTAGCGTAGGCGTCCCCGCCTGCGAAGGTTAGCGTACGAAGAGGGGTAGCGTAGGCGTCCCCGCCTGCGGATTCACATTTACGAGTCGCAAGCACGGAGGCTTACGCTACCCCTCACCACTCTCGCAAGCACGGAG
>CAZCRQ010000017.1:0-19786 GCA_964501095.1 uncultured bacterium
GCGGGCGAAGCAATCTGGTTGTTAATACTAAACTTAGAGATTGCTTCAGCGCTAATTTAATTGGTGATGGCAATTATAATTAGATCCGATTTTTGATGGGTTTAACGATTTACTGGAAAATGCCCGCGCTTCGCAAAGACATAAGGATACCCACTTAAAACAGCGAGGAACTAAAAGAAACTGCATTCTGATTACAAATGACCTTGATTATTCTTTTCTTCCATTTTCTTAAGTCGTTTTTCTTCCATTAGCTCCATTTTCCCAGCTTTCTCCTGCGCTGTTTTTTCCAATATTTGTAAACGTTTGGCTTCCTTTTTCAAGTCCGTCTCAACATCATCGATGAGAAGACGAAACAGTTCGGTAACACACTCGAAGAACGAGTGGTTTTTCTTCACTTTGCAAGATCGATTCAAACTCCAGAAGACATTGCCGGTATAAGGATTGTAAAGGGTGACCATGACTCCGATGTTGCCAGATTTTCCCAAAAGTCCAGGCGCGCCAGGCTGCCAACGGTAGATGTCGAGGTTAACAATCGCATCGACTTTGGCGCTGTCACGTAGCACCGGCAAGCCTTTTATCGAAAACGCCTGATCAAGGTCTAGTTTGGCATTTTGCAGGGACTGCGCCACCCGTTCAAGTTCCTGGACTTCATAGAGACGCAGCATTTCAGTGGCGAGGAGGCTAGAGACAATAAGGGGATCGGTGCGTTTGATGGCACGATCCAGCGTCGCCGGGAAGACAGCGATCCGCATCGGGACTCGTGGATCGTACCCTTCCATCAGACGAGTCTTCTCACGTCCGAACCCAACCTCCGAGAGAAGCAGAAGTCCAACAATGAAAATAAAGAAACTTCGCATGTTGATTCCCGTCGCTTTCTGGTTATTCATCGGCAGGTTTCGGAAAAACTTAAGCGTTTGCTTGAAGTTTTTTAGATTCCGTAATTCAACAGTTCAATAAGTTCCTTCCATGAACCAACCACCTTATCTGCCTGGGTGGATTGGATACTATGATTATCTGAGTCAATAGCATCCAGTCGAACAGTATACATCCCCACCACTTTCGCCCCAACAATGTCGGTACGTTCGGAATCTCCAATATGCACCACTTGCTCAGGCTTGAGGGCGAGTTGGTCCAGCGCTGATTGAAAAATTGCTGCTTCGGGTTTGGAAACACCCAGTTCAAGTGAATAAACTCGGTTCTTGATCAAGGGCAACAGTTCCCAGGTTTTCAGAAAATGATCGATCATCGCGGGACCGCTCAAACCAGTATCGCAGATCAGCGCCAGTTTGTACCTGGCACTCAACGATTGGATGCTTTCACGTGCGTAATCGAGTAATACAGGCGGAAGCAAGAGCACCTGCTCTTCGATGGTTTTCGCCAATTGGGCGGCTTGATTCTCTGAAAGTTGGGAGTCAATAGTTTTCAGAACAAACCGGACGCAGTCTACGGAAGCCAGTGTGCGGTGCGAATTTACCCAGGTCTCCATCCATAATATGGAAAACTGCCGGAAAGCCTGGTCGATCGTTGGGAAAGAGACAGGAGAACCGTGCTCGTTCAGCCAGGAAAATGCAGTTTCGACACGCGCTCGAAAACGTCGCGCATAATGAATATCCATTGCAATAGTGTTCCAGAAATCCAAGGTAATTCCCTGAATCTTGTTTTCTGCAATCGCTTTCTGGAGTATGTTTTTCATCTCGAGATGGACTATTAGACATTTATAGATGGTTAAAACGACCAGAGAAACTCTTAAAATTACCGACTTTGCCTGGAGCGGTTATGGGATTGCCAGAGACTCGCGAGGCAAGGTGGTGATGATTCCAGGCACAGTTCCCGGTGATACTGTAAATGTGGAGATTCAACCTTCAACGAAGAAGATAACACTGGGAAAAATACTAGAATTGATTGAATCCTCAGGGAACCGAGTGACTCACCCCTGCCCACATGCGCACGAGGGTTGTGTCGCCTCATTGTTGGGCAATTATGAGTATGCAGCATCATTACGTTGGAAAGCAAGCCACCTCGAGCAGACAATTGTTCGAGTGGGAGGATTGGCGCAACTGGAGATAGAGCAACCATTAGCCTCTCCGAAGATCTGGGGCTACCGCAACCGTCTAGAGTTATCGCTCTTTTCGATCAATTCCGCCGATTTACAGACATCTTTCAAACTTGGGTATTCCTCCCCGGACAGACAAGTGCCGGTGCGTTGTTGCCGGTTGGTGCTGGAATCCATTCAGCAATCGCAGCAGACATTGTTTGATCGTCTGTCACTCCTGTCACCGCTCAAGGACCGCTCTCGTCATATTGACAAAAAAAACGAGAGTGGAGCCAGGCTTTTACTTCATGATAATGGGCATGATCAGGTGGTCGGAGTGGTATTTATCGAACCGCGAACCGGAATTGAAGTGAAATCCATCGAAAACTGGTTATCCTGTGATGCCTTGAAGGGATGGCGAATTCATCTTACTCCGACCATGGATGTTCGTTTCTGGAGATCCAGAGTTCTGGCTCAGCAGGGAGACCTTGAAATTTATCATCCAATATCTAACGATCGGGAATTGTGCTCAGATCCGCTGGTCTTTTCTCAAGCGAATCGGGCGGGCGCAAGCTATCTGGTTTCAACGGTGATGAATGAATTGAATGCCGGCGGCAGGCTTCTTGACTGCTATGGAGGTTATGGAGCTTTTGGAATCGCTCAGGCGCAACGCGGGGGAACAAGTGTAATCTTGGAATCCTCACCTGAAGCCATCAAAGCAGGGCGTAACTTTGTCAAACAGCATCGATTGCCAGTGACTTTTATAATGGCAGATCTGAACCATTGGAAGGGAAGGAAGATAAAATGGGAGAATTTTCCCGCGGCGATCCTCGATCCCCCGCGACGTGGTGTTAACCAGAGATTTCTTGAGGTGCTGAAAAAATCCGGTCTCCCGATACTTATTTATGTCTCCTGCCATCCTGCCGCCTTGGCGAGGGATGTTAAAATCCTGGCTGATCGCTATCGACCGGTGAAAATTATCCCGCTCGATCTATTTCCCAACACTCCCGATCTTGAAACGGTGGTGGTGATGTATAAGAAGTGAATAGCACCGCTTTACAATCTTTCACCAAGTTAAAATCAGCAACAGATTCCCTCCTCCGAAATTGCCGAGCCAGCTTCGATCAAGGTTTTGATTGACTCGCAGGCGCAGCTCACCGCTGGATTTATGTAAATTTCCCCCGGGCTGGTCTAAGTGTCCTACATTGAAACGCATCCCCGCTGAGATTCCAAACCGCAGATTCCAATGCTCCTCTTCTCGCTTGTCCGGATGATTGCTCAAGGGGGCAGGTGGCGCTATTAAGGAAGCAACGACCTCGCTGGATTTCAATGGATTCTGAATCACGCTGTTATTAGAAGTCCATTCTCCAGATTCCCGGAGATTGCGATAGACCAACATGCTCATGAATTCAGCGAAAATACCATAAGGAAAATAGCGTCGAACCGATGCTTGCGGGTAGATCTCCAAGGATTGACGTTTCGCTAGAGCCTTGTAGGAAGAGTTCCAGGTCGAAGTATCCTGATTGATTGTTTCTTTATAGTAGAGTATCGGAAGATCGGACTCAAATTCCCAGACGCCGGTTTTTTTAAAATAAAACAGGTTGCCGCCGAACGACAGGCTGTCTTGAGACGTCGTAAACAGGCGATAATAGTCTTCCTGGCTATTGAATATCCTCCTCTGTGTCCACCCCATCAGACCCCAGAAACCGTCGCCGGTAAGATGATAAAATCGCATTTTGAATCCAGTCGATTCACCCTTCTGGATTTTTACGACCCGGTGATGTGGATCATCGGTCTGGAAATACTGCTCCCAAGCGAGATCGAAATGGGCGTCCAGGAACAGATCCATTTCCTCGCCCAAGGGAAAACGACTCTCAAACAGCAATTTATGGGGAAGAACTTTGTATTTTCCCTCAGCGATCAATTTATAATCTTGGTAAGAGAAAGGGAACTTCTCATTCGACCGGTCATTGTATAACCAACGGTGGATGATATAACGAAACCTTAAGTACTGACTGGGAGAGGATTTAAATCCAAGGATGAATCCAAGATCCATGTTGTCTTTTTCAGTGAAGGCAGAACTTAAGGCGCCGGCGATAAACTTTGTCGGGAGTTTGAACTCGATTTCGCCGCAATCGAGGAGGGAATCGGAGGCTAAATCTTCGTGACGCAGGTAGCGCCAGCGGATACAGGAATTCTTGGAAATAGGCGCGACCAGACGCGCTTCTTGATAAACCAGGAATCTGGTTCCGGAAATGGATCCCACTGTTCCACGAAAGGCGGAAGCATCGATATTCTCCAGCCAGCCGGCGTTATGGGATTCCCGGAAAAGATAAGAGAAATAGGCGCTGCGGGCGGTGGTGTCCCACCAATCAAGTGAATTTGGACGTTGGCTGAAAAGAGTCGACGCATTTGCAGTAATAACAGTGAGATAGGAAAATAGACTGATTATACCAACCAAGAAACGACACATGATATTTCCCTCAGATTTTCAGATTGGCTTAGTTATTATATTTAACTACCAAGGCACGAAGACGCAAAGGCATGAAGGTTAAAAACCATTTCACTGATATTGTGCAGCGATAACCTCATATCATCTGGTTTTATCATTACCATAAATTATATATATTACATGTGATTTCGCAGCGATGCTAATAGGGGAATCATCTGAAACTCAGGATTGGGGAAAGATTATAAAATATGGAGGAGTCTCATGGAGAGTGATGTCCACAGGATCAGTTCATTGGAAGACATTGCCCAGATTTTGGAGCATGAGGGTTATGAGTTCAGCCATGAAGGTGAATCGGTACGTGTAAAAATCGGCGGTGCTGATCATCCATTTATTGCCGTGATCACCTGTGCCAAGGACAAACAGGAGATGTCGATTACCTGCCAGGTTGCCAGGTTGGGTGATATACCGGAAGCACGGATTCCCCAATTTTTAGCCGCATGTCTGGAAGCAAATACCCGTATTACACCTTATGCCTTTGGATTGATCACGGTTTCCGACAATCCTGAGCTGGATAACGAACAGGAATGGTTGATAGTTTTGATCGATAGCCTTTCTCTTGGAGACTTGAATGAGATGGATTTCATCCGTTCAATGGATGGACTATGGGTAGGCTTGGAAGCATCACGTCAGGTTCTGGCGAATGCTCTGACAGAAGTATAGATTAAATGAAGCTGTTTAGTTCATCAAAATCTCTGCTATTTGGTAATACTGAATGAAGTGAAGAATCTATGTTTTTTATAGAATTATCGTAACAACGCGTTACTGTAATTGATCAACAACTAAGCAAAATAGAGATTCTTCACTTCGTTCAGAATGAATTCTGATCGGGATTTCTACTATATTAAATAGTAAGGAGGGAATGATTATGCCAAGCCTATGGCAAGCGATAAAAAATGTCATTCGGGGGAAAAGCAGTCAGCTTGCGGAAAAGATATCGGATCCCATTCGTGATGGCAAACTGGCGATTGAAGATAGCAAGAAACAGATCGCGGTTTTCACGGGAAAGATTGCGAAACTCACGGCACAGACGAAGCTGCAGATACGAAAACGGGATGAATTGCTGGCGGAAGTCAATAAATATCAAAGCATAGCAGTACGAGCAGCCGAGATGGGGAACCGCGATGATGCACGTCAGGCAATCGAGATGAGGCTGAGTGCGGAGAATCGGTTCAACCGTTTAAACATAGAGATAGAGCAAAATACTCAGGTTCTCAAGAATCTTCGGCAGGGATTGGGTGCTGCGCGGGCAAAGGTCGCCAATGCGCAGAGCAATATTGTCAGCCTGGAGGCGCGCCGAGAAGGGGCGAGAATTCGTACGGAATTGGCGAAAGCCTCGATGGATTTCAGCGCCGGCTCAAGTCCCCTGGCAGCACTGGATAATCTAGAAAAGGCTGTCTTGACAGAGGAAGCGAATGCGGAAGCCTGGGAGGAACTCGCCCAAATTTCCCATCCGGCTAAAGCTTTGGAAGAAAAGTACAGCGGCGGTTCTCTCTCTGTTGAGGTTGAACTGGAAAAATTGATGGGACCCCCTGAGGAGCAAAAACTGTTGGAATGATGCGGTCGATATAGTTCAGGTGATCTTTGACTTTATTATGGCGTGATGCCCAGGCGACGTTAGGGAGCATGGTGACGAGAATAAATATGTCACGAATGATCCAACATGTTAGATGCTTTTTATTATGTACTATCACGATCAGTCTGTGTTTTGGAGTTGATACATGAAAGATTGGAAATGGAATGGTGCTCGATGGTGGAAGTACGATTTTCACACCCATACACCTGCATCGGATGATTATGGCAAAGGTGGAAATCAGGCAGAAATAAAGAACCGATCACCTCGAGAATGGTTGCTTGACTATATGCACGCTGAAGTTGATTGTGTAGTCATTACAGATCACAATACTGGCGCCTGGATTGATCCTCTCAAGAAGACGCTCGCTGAGTTAGTTCGAGAGAGACCTGAAGGATTCCGACCGATTCACCTCTTTCCTGGTATGGAGATTTCGGTTCATGGCGGTGTTCACTTGCTTGCTATTCTGAGTTCGGATAAATCTACCTCCGATATCGATTCGCTTTTAGGAGCTGTTGGATTCATAGGCTCCAAAGGCAGATGTGACGCTGTGACAAATAAAACTTTCTCAGAGGTTGTCAATGTAATCAATCAATTTGATGGAATAGCAATTCCCGCTCATGTTGATGCAGAAAATGGCTTGTTCCTGTTAATGGAAGGCATTACACTCAATCAAGCACTCAACTGCGATCAAGTGTTCGCAATGGAGATGATCAATAAAAATCCATACTATCCCCCTCAATATAAAGAGAAAAGGTTATCTTGGACAGAAGTATTGGGTTCCGATTCGCATCATCCCCCTGGAGTTTCAGGCTCGCATTATCCAGGCAGCCATTTCTCATGGGTAAAAATGGAATCACCTACTCTTGAAGGTTTGCGTTTGGCTCTCCTTGATGGACACCTCTCAATTCTAAGATCCGATAGGAATGTTGAAAATCCAAACAATCACGCTCCTCTTCTATTGGAATCTATCGAGGTCTCCAATGCCCGCTATATGGGGCGATCAGGGAAATTTCCGCTCACTTTTAATCCATGGCTAAACACTATAATCGGTGGGCGGGGAACAGGCAAGTCGACTCTTATCGAGTTTCTTCGGATTGCGCTTCGACGAGAATCAGAGATACCTGATGACTTAAAGACTGATTTTATGAAATATCAAGAGGTTTACCAATCCCCTAATGATGATAGATTATTAATCAATAATACACAATTCAATGTATATTATATCAAAGATAATTGTCATTTCCGTGTCCAATGGAGTCCTAGAGGAGATTTAGAACCAATTCAAGAACAGAAAGATGATGGTTCTTGGGTGAGGGCTGAGGGAGAGATCATACAGCGATTTCCAATACGTTTGTTCAGCCAGAAACAAGTGTTCCAGCTTGCTAAAGATCCCCTGGCTTTATTGAAGATAATCGATCAGGCTCCTGAAGTTAATCGTAAAGACTGGAATGAGAAATGGGAAGCTGAAAAGAGGCGTTTTCTTTCTTTGCAAACAAAAGCGCGCGAGATTGAATCCGGGATAACGGCTGAACTTGGACTTCGGGGTGATCTTGATGACGTGAAGCGAAAACTTGCAATTTTTGAAACAGCACGACATGCGGATATTCTCAAATCCTATCAAAATTGTGTACGACAAAACCATGTAATTGAAATTTGGGAAAGAAGTTGGTTCGATTTAGGAAATAGACTTCGTGAATTTGCTGAGGATATTGTCCCTGAGCCTCCTAACGATTTACTCTTTAAAGGTGATATTAAGGATGCCTTACTGAGTTCAAAGATCGCTGATGTGATGGAAGGTATCACCGAAATCCAAAAAAGTCTACAAGCTCTTGCTCAACGCGCTGATGTGATTCTCGCAAATTGGAAGACAGAAAAAGAAAGATCCGATTGGAAAAAAGCACTCGAAGCTGAGACTGAAGCCTATAACCTCCTTTGTCGGAACCTCGCAGAAGAGGGAGTTAGAGATCCGGGTTCTTATGGTGAGCTTGTACAACGTAGACAAGCTATTGAACAACGTCTTAAAAACATTGCGGATCGGAGACAACAAGTCGACAATATCTATCAACAAATAAGACAAAGTCTGGAATCTATCCAAAGACTACGTAAGGAATTATCCAGTTCACGTGAAAACTTCTTAGAACGAGTATTACATAATAATCAATACGTACGAATAAAAGTCAAGCCATATCAAACTCCTAGTGAGACAATTGGAAATGAGTTACGTCAAATTCTTAACATATCAGAGGGACGTTTTGATAAAGATATCGGCTCCCCAGATAGAGAAGGGTTGCTTGGAGAACTCTATTCTAATAGAGATAATGTTAAGATATTTGAAGATAATCTAAAGAATCTTAAACGAAAAATCCGGCAAATTTCAGTAGGAGAAGGCGAGTATAATAGTATACGTGATAAGCGATTTTTAGACCATCTTACTAAACTTCCTCCAGAAGTGTTCGACCGGTTAGAATTATGGTTCCCTGAGGACACACTCGATATTCAATTCAGTTTATCCTGCGATGGTCATAAGTTCCGTTCCATCCAAACAGGTTCACCTGGTCAGAAGACCGCAGCTCTTTTGGCATTTTTACTTTCCTATGGCGAGGAACCATTAATTCTTGATCAACCAGAGGATGATCTTGATAATTATTTGATATATGATCTGATTGTCAAACAACTTCGTACCATTAAAAAGAATCGACAAATTATCGTAGTGACACATAATGCGAATATCGTTGTAAATGGGGATGCCGAACTTGTCATTGCCTTGAAATCGCAAAATGGAGAGACACAATTCGAATGTACAGGAAGTCTTCAGGACAATTCTGTTCGAGAGACAATCTGTGCTATTATGGAGGGTGGACGTGAAGCTTTCGAGCAGCGTTATCGAAGAATTACCGTGGGGAAACCTCATGTTTGATAGCCCCGAAGAATTGTTGCGGAAAATTCGCCTTGGAGAGGATACTTCTCTTGAATATAAAGCAGTATACGTCAAAGGAAATAAAGTTGTTGATCCTAGACGCTCTGATTTAGCAGACGAAATAGCTGCAATTGCGAATACCGCTGATTGCGTGTTAGTACTTGGAGTGGAAAATAAAACACGGGAAATTATCGGAATTCCTATTGAACACATGGAATCAGTCGAACGTTATATCTATGAGGTTTGTTGTGATAGTATTGAACCACCAGTTTTCTTTAGGTCCTATCGGATTGAGCTTCCCGATAGTGCTGGGATCCTACAACCAATATTGAAAGTTGAGATTCCTCGTAGTCTCTTCGTCCATAAGAGTCCTGGAGGTTATTTTCATCGTTTGGGAAGTTCAAAACGTGAAATGTCGACAGAAGTCCTCGCGCGGCTTTTCCAGCAGCGAAGTCAAACGCGGTTGATTCGGTTCGATGAACAACCTATACCGGGAACTCGACTCGAAAGTCTGGATGAAGCATTATGGAGGCGATTTCTTATTGCTAGTTCAGACAATGAGAACACCTTATTACACAAAATGAGAATACTTACCAAAGATGAATCCGGCTCGGAGTCTGTGACTGTAACAGGAATTCTTTTATGTTCTAATAATCCCCAACACTGGTTGCCTGGCGCTTTCATACAAGCAGTACGATATCGAGGAAGACAACAGGACACGAACTACCAGATAGATGCGCAAGAAATCATAGGCACACTTGATAAACAAATCTTCAAGGCATTGAAATTTGTTCGCTTAAATATGATGGTCGGTGCAAAAAAGTATCTTGGTCGTATTGAGATACCGCAATATAGTGTACGTGCAGTGTATGAAGCTGTAGTGAATGCTGTTGCACATCGTGATTACTCAATTTACGGTTCAAAGATAAGGTTATTTATGTTCGATGATAGATTGGAACTCTATTCACCGGGATCACTGCCGAATACTGTGACAGTTGAGAGTATCGCCCTGCGCCAATCTACTAGAAACGAGTTGCTAACAACCTTTTTGGCAAAATGCCCTGTTGAAGATATCACAGGTGAGATAAAACGACGTTTCCTGATGGAGAAACGGGGTGATGGTGTTCCTATTATTTTCGAAGAAAGTAAAAAATTATCAGGAAAATTGCCAAAATATCGGTTAATTGATGATGCGGAACTTCTTTTAACTATTTACTCTCCTTTGACTCTCGACGCTGACGATGTGGAATAAAACCACAATTATTGTTAATTATTATGGTTATAGTGGATTACCTGAATTTCTCGAAGCTCTAAGTGTATATAAGTCGATCATGTCTTCAATCCTGATAAAAGCGCCATTCTTCTTGTTGGTTATGGTTTTTCTAGTAATCTGCGGTTGCGAGGAGGGTACTGAGCCGACACCGGCAAGGGAAGATCGCGGGGTCGCACTCGAGAGTCTTGTCCAGAGTTATGCTTTACATTTGTCAATAAAAATCAATGCCTTGAAACTGGAACTCAGAAATTCAAGAACCATCATCAAAGCATATCAATTCGAGAGCGAAAACGCCTTGAACGAATTGACTCGTGTGGTGACAATCTATCCAGAGCAGATCGACGCTGCGGGGCTGATGGATGACTTTGGAATTGTGCGGAACATGTATCCTGATAGAGGCGTGATTGGAGAAAACCGCAGTGAACGAGAAGAGGTATCATTAATTTTGCATAACGACCAGGAAATAACGCTTTCTGATGTCTATCAAAGAGAGATCGGGGAGGAGCAAGACAGCTTTTTCGATTATCTCTTACCGGTACATGATGGTGAAGTATTTCGTGGCATCATCTGGTTCACTTGCAACCTGAATTCCATCATCGAAACTTCACTCATCACACCCGAAACTGAAGACAGCACCAAACAGACTATTTTGCTTCTTGAAGATAATGGATTGGTGATTTTCGATTCCGGCGATTTGCTGCGGGGATGCAATTTGTTGGATACCCTGCAGTTTCCGGAAGAAATTTGCACTCTGGGAGAACGGCTGATCGACGAGAGTACTGGTCATGATCTCTTTAATTCCAACCTGATTCCGGGATGTACAGACAGCATGACTTATATCGGTTGGACATACTTCAATGGCTACCAGGAGTATTGGGATAACAGCTATTGGGTTATAGCGTTGACGGAAAAGGCGGAATGAATCATGAATTCTTCACCAAAACATATCAATCATCTAATCACTGATATACGACGCAGACAGCTTTTCACTTGGGTAAAAGCTGCCTGGGTGACAGGTCTGGCTGCCGTTGTCGGAATGATTCTTTTAGTCGTTTTCAGCGAAGCCTTGAGTTGGTTTTCGCCAGGCGTCCGTCAGCCGCTCCTCTATGGCATAACGATATATATTGGAATTTATCTCGTAACTATTCTCGCAGTTACGATAATTCTCCTCACTGGAAAAAACTATCCCGGTGATGAAACGATCGCCCGAATGATCTGGTCGCGGGATAGAGAGATACGAGATCGAATTTTAAATGCACTGCAGTTGTTACGACAGAAAGACACATCAAGCAGCATTCAACTTCGACTGGCGGCGGTTGATGAGATTGACCGACAGGCAGAGAACATCGCCGCAGAACCATTTATAAAGCATGAATTATTCTGGAAAGCAAGACTTTTCGGTTTGATCATCGCCAGTGTTACCGCATTGAGCCTGCTGGTTTTCGGCGGAGCGCTGCTGAAGGCGTCTCATCGCCTGTTGCATCCGAAAGAAGAATTTATCAGACCGGGAACAGTCCTCCTCGATCTCGAAATGCCGGATACGGTCTCGGTAATCCAAGGGGAAAGTCTGTTGCTCAAGGTTCGCGCTCATCTGAATATCCCGAAAAGTGTAATCTTTCAATTGAATGAAGGGGCGGGCGTTGAGCGAATTGTGGAATCGACAGTTGATTCAAGCGATACAATGCTCTTTTTGGGCTGGCTTCCGAAGGTTGAGCGTAAATTCCTGGTCTTTGCCCGGTCTTTGAAAGCGATCAGCGATACATCGTTTGTGGAAGTGATTCCTCGTCCACGCATCGCGCGAATGGACATTATATTATCCCCCCCGGCGTATACGAGCACTCAACCCATTCATCTGCCGGAAGGAGTCGGCGACATCAACGCACTTCTGGGGAGTCGTGTGGCTGTAAAAGTAGAATCCAACCGTCGACTTGGCTCGGCTTCTCTAGTTCTTCATCGTTCAGGCAGCACCTTGGACAGCATGAATCTCGCGGTGGAAGATCGTTTTGCCTCAGGTGGATTTCGTGTGGAGACCGAAGGATCATGGTGGATTCAGTTGATCGCTGTCGATAATGTGGAGAATGACGAACCTCTACGCTGGAAAATTACCTTGCTGGAGGATTTCCCGCCGTTGGTGGAAGTGAAGCAACCGGAAGATGGAGCTGAAATTCCGCAATCATACATGGTTCCTTTGGTGGTAATAGCGGATGATGATTACGGTATCAGCGCCGCCGCCCTGCGTTTTCGGATTTATAACGAGCTGACTACTCCTGATTCCGTTGGTGAGGATGCTTTTATGAAGATCCCGTTGGAAGGCGAACAAATCACCCCGGGGCGGCTTGTTGTCCAGACTCCCTGGCATCTCGAGGGATTGCCTCTACTCCCCACCGATGAAATCCGCTATTTTGTAGAAGCCTGGGATAATGACGGCTGGCATGGGCCAAAGAGATCACGATCCGAAATCCGGCGTCTTGTCTTTCCCAGTATGCAGGACTTATTTGCCGAAGCTTCGGAGCACGAGACCAGCGTCAGCGATGAACTCCTAAAATCCAAGGAGAAAGCTGAATCGATAAAAGAAAAGTTGGATGATGCGCTGCAGCGGATGCGCAGCAATCCGGAGGATCTAACCTGGGAGGAAACTGTCGCTCTAGAAAAGGCGTTGGAAACCCAGCAAACCTTGATGCAGCAGTTGGAGCAGGCAACCCAGACCTTGGCGGAACTCCAGAAGCAATTTACCGAACATGATATGGCGACTGCCGAGATGTTGGAAAAGTATGCCAAACTTCAGGAACTTTTGGAAGAGGTGGCGACGCCTGAATTACGTGAAGCGATGGAAAAACTAAAAGAGGCATTGGAGGAGCAGGATGGGCAGAAAATCCGTGAAGCTCTGGAGAACTTGCTGCAAAACCAGGAGGCTTTTATTGAAAGTATTGATCGCAGTCTGTCCATTCTCGAACAATTGAAGAATGAGAGGAAGCTGGAGGAGCTGGCAAAACGGGCGGAGGAACTGGCGCGACGTGAGCAGGATATCGCCAACCGCTGCGAATCAGCAAAGCCAGAGCAAGCCCCAGCATTGAGTTTCGAGCAGAAGAGGCTTAAGGATGACTTTCTTGCTTTGATGAAAGAAGTCGATGCGATGAAACAGACGCTTCAGGAAACCGATCCAGACTTCTCGGATTCCTTGAATGCTTTGCAGGAGCAGTTGGAAAATCCAAGTCTCTCGGAAGAACTTCAGCAGACCAGCGATCAGTTAAAAAATCAGCAGATGAAACAGGGATCAAATTCGGCGCAAAAGAATCAGAAACGCTTGCAGCAGATGGCGCAGCAGTTGAGCAAACTGAACAGCGATTTCAAGGAGAAAAATAAGAATGATCTTACGGAAAAGATGGATCGTCTTTATGAAGAGCTTCTTATAATCAGCCGTCAACAGGAGGAACTCCGTCAGTCAAGTGAAACGCTGGGCATCTCCAGTCCACGCTATCGTGCTTTAGCGGCACGTCAGAGCGCTCTGATACAATCTCTGAAGAAAGCGCAGGAACATGTAGGCGAGTTGTCGAAGGAGACATTTTTCATCGGCGCTCAGATTTCTGGTGAACTATCATTAGCAGAAAGCCAAATGAAGGGGGCGATAGAACGTTATACCAGCCGTCAGGCACAAGAAGTCTCCGGAGAGCAATTGGGTGCGATGGCATCGATCCATCGCAGTCTGTATAAGCTGGCAAAGGCGCGCGATAATATGCAGCAGTCATCGAGCGGCACCGGATACGAGGAGATGATGGAGCAGCTTTCCAAGATGGCAAGTCAGCAACAGGCGATCAATCAAGGGAGTCAGGGGATGCCGATGCCGATGCCGGGTGGTATGCCGGGTCGGGATCAGCTCGGGCAATTGGCGGCGCAGCAGCAAGCCTTGGCACAAGCGATGAAACAACTCGAGCAGAAGGCGCAGTCGATGGAGGAGCTGCTCGGTTCCCTTGACGGTCTTGGAAAATCTATGGAGGAGGTGGCGAAAGACCTCGATGAACATAATATCACGGAACGGACAAGGAAACTCCAGGAGAGAATCCTTCAGCGTTTGCTTGATTCCCAGCGGTCGCTGCAGCAACGTGAATTGAGTCGAGAACGCATTTCCCGAACCGGGGGTGAATTCGAGAGAATCTCTCCCAGCCAGCTTAAACCTGAAAGTATAGATATTCTTCGTGAACGGATGCTAAAAGCGCTTGAAGGGGATTATCTCCAATCCTGGCGTCCGGTTATTCGTGATTATTACCGAGCCTTGGAACGGGAATCTGGGACAAAATAGAGAAGACCATGAAAAAAACTCCGGCATCATCCATGAGAAACGCCGTAGCAATTGTGCTGTTGGTAGTTCTTTTTGTTGCCATCAGTTTATATCTATCCCACGAGAGGCGATCTCCTTCTTTAGAAGATCAAAGGGAAGCCGCGCCAGAAGTAGAGCTTGACAGGCAAATTAATAAAGAATCATCGATAGATATTACAACCGATACGTTGTACGAAAGGGAGTTAAGCAGTCCTTTTGTTTCAATAGCTGAACAGTTGAAACCCGCAGTAGTGAATATCTCTATTATCAAGCGTGACGGTGAATCAGAAAGAGATTATCCACGATCACTTAGACCCTTCCATGACTTCTTCCGCGATTTATTCCCCAAGACCCCAGAGCTTTATCAAGCGCCTCAGACCAGCGGGACTGGTGTGATCATCGACTCGAAAGGATTGGTTCTGACAAATCATCATGTAGTTGAGCAGGCGGAAAAGATATTGATAAGGCTCTCCAACGAAACGGAACGAGAAGGGACAGTGGTTGGCGTCGATCCTGAAACCGATCTTGCTTTGTTGGATATTGGACATGTAGGGAGCAGTCAAGTCGCCAAGTTGGGTGATTCAGACCGGATACGCATCGGAGATTGGGCGATAGCCATGGGCAATCAACTTGGTTTGGACTGGACATTGACCGTGGGAGTCATCAGCGCTAAGGGTCGCAGCGATTTATCGATCATCGGCGGCGGTCCTGTTTACCAGGATTTTATTCAGACTGACGCCTCGATAAACTATGGGAATTCTGGGGGTCCACTGGTGAATATCAAGGGCGAAGTAATCGGGATCAATACGGCGATAAATTCAGGGGGACAAAATATCGGTTTTGCCATTCCGATCAATCTTGCCAAAGAGATTATAGAACAACTCCTGGAAAATGGCGAAGTCGTCCGAGGTTACCTGGGAATGGTTCCAGCCGAGTTGACGCATCTGGAAAAGGAAGCGCTTGGTCTAAGTGAGAATGTTCGCGGCATCTTTGTGGAATCGGTGCAGCCGGGAACGCCTGGAGAGAAAGGAGGATTGCAGCCATCTGATGTGATTATTGAGTTAGACGATCAACCTGTAGGAAATGTCACGGATTTCCGTTTGCGAGTTGCGCGTCATAAACCGGGTGAAACCTTAAAAGCGACAATTCTTCGAGATGGACAAGAGAAGAAATTAAAATTTCAACTGGCAAATCGGATGGAATTTCTTGCGCCGGATGAGGTGAAACCTTCGGTTCGAGATCTTGAATGGATGGGAATCACGGCGCTATCTTTGGAGGATTCTCGGGTGAGGGAATTTCCAATCGATGTCGACCAAGGAGTGGTGATTTACGATATTAAAAGAGGGAGCCCGGCATCCGGTAAGCTTTCCATTGGTGATGTGATTGCCAAAATCAATGATGATCGGATTCATGATTTAAACGATTGGATTCGAGTAACTAACCGTATTGGCGAGACGAATAAAGCGGTGCTTATCATGTTCTATCGGGAAGGGCAGGGAAATTCCCGTTTTGCGGCGATTAAAAAGTAAGAATCTCCCCGGTTGGAGAACGAATGGGTGATAGCGACAAGAAAATCAGAGTGAAGTCCGATCAAGCATTAGAGAAGTATCTTCAGGAGATTGGCGAAGTTGATCTGATCACGCCCAGCGAAGAGATTGAACTCGCCCGACGCATCCGTGAAGGGGATTCGGAAGCGCTTGACCTACTTACCAGGGCGAATCTCCGGTTTGTCGTCAGTATCGCCAAGCAATATCAAAACCAGGGACTCAGCTTGGGTGATCTGATCAATGAAGGCAACTTGGGACTGATAAAAGCCGCCAAACGTTTCGATGAAACTCGTGGATTCAAATTCATCTCTTATGCAGTCTGGTGGATTCGTCAATCAATCCTGCAAGCCCTGTCGGAACAAAGTCGGGTCATCCGTCTTCCCATGAACCGCGTGGGTGCATTAAGCAAAATCGGCAAGGCTTTCAAAGATTTAGAACAGACCTTTGAACGAGAACCCAGCGCGGAAGAGATCGCCGAAGCCCTGGACATGACTGCTTTTGAAGTCAGCGATGCCATGAAAACCAATACGCGTCATGTATCGATGGATGCCCCATTTTTTCAAGGTGAAGACAATAGCCTCTTTGATTTTATTGAAAATGAAGAACAACCCATGACTGAAGAACAATTAATCAACGAATCACTAAAGGAAGAGGTCGAACGCACTCTGGCTACGCTTCTACCGCGCGAAGCCGAGGTTTTACGTCTATACTTCGGATTGAGCGTGGAAGCCCCTCTCACTCTCGATGAGATTGCTTTACATTTCAATTGTACCCGTGAACGAGTCCGACAGATCAAGGAAAAAGCCATCCGTCGTCTACGTCATACCTCCCGCAGCAAAGTACTACGTTCTTTTCTTAGGTGATTTTTATATTAGTCTAAACCTGAAGTCGCATTCGAAAATCAACTCCTCAAACTGTCCGAGAATAACCTAAAACGACACAGGCGTCATTCCCGTGAAAGCAGGCTGTACGATAATGTCTGAGAGTTGCCCTGGCGTCCTTCGCGTTAATGTGGGCTGTCTGAAAATGAAAAATTCTCACAACAATGTGATACATTTAATGTGTATAATTAAATCTGATAATTGAACGCGGATGCCCTCTATTATGCAGCATCCCAGTCACAAACAGTCAACCTCAGGTAATACTACTTAACATGAAGAAAGGATCAAATGAAAACCAATGAAATGATTCGTGAACGTGTGGCGAGAACTTACGGAAAGTTGGTCAGTGAGTCGAAGTCATGCGGTGGGGAACCGGTTAGAAAGGGAGCAGTAGCGCAATGGTCAGGTTATGATGAAAGTACCCTTACAACCCTCCCTGAGGAAGCAGTAGTTAATTCGTTCGGCTGTGGCAATCCTCTGGCTTTCGTCGGGGTGAAAGAGGGTGACGTGGTTCTCGATCTTGGTTCCGGTGCGGGATTGGACTTACTGATCGCCGCGGAGAAAGTCGGACCGAACGGACAAGTTATCGGCATCGATATGTCCGAAGAGATGCTTAAAAAAGCGCAGGATAATATCAAAGCGTCAGGTTTGAAGAATGTCGAAGTGCGCAATGGAATTATAGAACGTTTACCAGTACGCAGCGGGACAGTTGACTGGGTAATCTCCAACTGTGTGATCAATCTCTCTCCGGAAAAGGAGCGAGTTTTTGCCGAGATGATGCGTGTTCTAAAACCAGGTGGGCAGTTCTCTATTTCCGACCTTGTCGTAGAGGAAAAACCCGATTGGCTTGAAAGAGTTCCGGGATTGTATGAAAGCTGCATAATGGGAGCAATAAGCGAAAATGAGTATCTTGAAAAGTTAAAAACCGCAGGATTTGTCGATGTCGAGGTAAAAGAGCGTTTGGTCTATAATCGCTCGCAACTTAAAGCGTTCTGTGTTTCCGAGTTTGAAACCCTCGAACCTGGAAAATCAAGCTGTTGTTGCGGTTCAAACGTGAAGCTTTCGGAGGTTCTGATCCACGAACTCGAGGGCAAAGTCGCCAGTGTGAAGATCTATGGCCGGAAGGCATGATTAGATCTGGTGAACGAAAATCATCGATACAGCAGGTGATCGGGCTAGAAGTATTTTTCGTTCTGGTGATCCTCGCTCTGACGTTGATTAACCTGAAGCAACACGGTCAGCAGATCATCTACGCCACCGATGACGCCTACATCCATCTCGCCATGGCGAAACACCTGGTGTTAAACCAGGTTTTCGGGATTACGCCTTATGAATTCAGCTCCTCCTCCTCCTCCCCGCTCTGGACACTCTTACTTTCGGGGCTCTTTTGGATCTTCGGCGTCTCGGAAAGTATCCCGTTGATTATCAATCTCCTCGCCGGGATCGGACTGATTGCCTTGCTATATTCGATGATGCCCTGGCAGTCGATCAGGCGCGGATTCGGGACCGGGATGGTATTCTTCGGCATCCTAGCGATTCCTTTACCAACACTGGTGTTTTGTGGCTTGGAGCATGTGCTGCATATCGCCTTGCTGCTTCTCTATGTGAAAATCTCTCTTAAGGTGATACGATTGCCGGCGAAAAGTGAGGGTTCTCTGCTGTATCTGATAATCCTCGCACCGCTGGTTGCTGCATTGAGGTATGAAAGTATTGGGGTATTTTTAATAATTGGTTTTATCTTTTTATATAAGAAGAAAATAAAATATTCAATAATACCGTTAATAACCGCGCTGATTCCAATTGTTCTCTACGGCTGGTACTCGTATCGACAAGGTTGGTCGTGGCTTCCCAGCTCTATTTTAATGAAAAGTATGCTTGCAAACACCTTCAGTCTGGATAGTTTTGTGCGCGAGCGCCTCTTCAATCAAATCAAGGACAACCTTCACCTTACAGTGTTGTCGATCATTGCTTTGATTTTATTTTTCAAGACTGCTGCTTCCGACTCGCAATACTGGAGCCGGACGACAATATTGAAATTGATTTTAGGAAGCGCTGGTTTTCTGCACATCGTTTTTGGAGAAACGTACAGTTTTTATCGTTATGAAGCTTATCTCTTCGCTCTGGCAATTCCCGCTCTGGCAAAACCCCTGGCACGAGTTTGGAGTAAACGAGATACCTGGCTGAATGGCAACATCCTGCGTCTCGGTTCGATATTGCTGATCCTGGCACTCCTCTTTCCCGCGCTGGCGAAGACTGCGATGCGCATCGTCTCGAATGCCCAGGTTCCAAACGCAACCACAAACATTTACGATCAACAATACCGTATAGGTTTATTCTTACGCACATATTATTTCGGACAGGCAGTGGCAGTGAATGACATCGGTGCGGTAAATTTCCTTGCCGACCTGCATTGTTTGGATATCGTTGGACTCGGAACATGCGAAGTTATGGAAATGATAAGGACTGGAAAGTATAATACTTCTTCGCTAGATCACTTGGCGCGTGAGAAAAACGTGGCGATTGCGGTGATTTACGACAGCATGTTAGATGAGTATGGCGGTGTTCCCTCATCGTGGAGGCGCGTGGGAAGCTGGAAAATTCAGAACAACTTGGTCTGCGGGGAGGATCGGGTGTGGTTTTATGCGCTGACTCCGGAACAAGCGACTCGGCTGCATGGTCAGTTGAATGACGTCGGTGGATTATTTTTTTAACGCAAAGACGCAAAGGCGCTAAGAC